>VGVX01000047.1 GCA_016873845.1 Ignavibacteria bacterium | reverse complement strand
ACGGCATTGTTCTTTTGTCTGGTTACAAAATAAACCTTATCCGCAGTCCATTTTGCAAATTGCTTGTAAAAGTTGTATGCCTTATCAAATACTAGCATACTATGTGCTGGCACATTGATTTGGCTTAAAAAATTTTTGTCGTGCAGTTTTGCTTCTGTTATGCGAACAAATTTGGCAATTGATTGCACCGCATCTATTAGCATATGAACCTTTAAGCCGCCTTTTTTCTTCCCATCATTCTTCGGATTTCTTCCCACTCCTTTTAGTATATCACTGAATAATCTGATCGTTGTTGAATCTATTATTAACAATTCTTTGAACGTTAATCCGTATGTTCGGCTGTCCGACAAAAAACTCTTATATTGTTCTACCAACTTATAATATAGTGCTTCAAAAAACGAACTATCTCTGTTCCTTAATCCATCTCCCGCTGTGCTTTTGGCTGGTGATTTTTGCAATCCCAATTGATTCAATTTTCCCAACATTGCTTTCAATCCCTCTATTGTTTCCGCCATTGAATCGCACCGACTCATGATTCCAAAGAGCATCACTACCAAGTGATCCCAACTTTTGAATGCTTTGTAATAATGGTCACTCATTTTTTCTTTTACTAAACTAACAAATATTGATTTATCTATAAGTCTTAGTATTTGTCCGAAAATCGGCTGACCGACAAATTTCACTTCGCCTACTTCTTCTTTCTGTCAAGTTTTAGTATTTTTAACCATGTCGTAATTCCTTTTTGTTTTTGGTTAAACAAAATTACGACTTTTGGGAGCTACTTTCTTACGTAGCTCCTTTTTATTCTTTTCTCGGTTAGTAGTGATAAAATTTATAAAAAAGTAACTGCTGAGTGGGGATGGCAATATTTAGCAACAACTACTTCAACTTCTTATGAAGATTTAACTGAAACTTATTTAACTGGTGGTCATCAAGCTAATGAACATAATGTTGATTATCGTATAACAGCAGTAGATAATCAGTCCCTGGAATCGATACCATCAGATAAAGTAACAGCAAGAGTTGCCGGAGCTCCGTTAGATAAAAAAGGAAACGAAGAATATGCAGCTGAAAATCCATCTGAATATAGTCTGTTTCAGAATTTTCCTAATCCTTTCAACCCGGTTACTATAATTAAATATCAAATAAAAGAACAAGGATTAGTTCAGTTAAAGGTGTATAATTTATTGGGCCAAGAAATAGTAACGCTTGTAAATGAAGAACAGCCGTCTGGAAATTATGAAGCATTATTTGATGCAAGTAATCTTCCAAGTGGTGTTTACATTTATTCTTTGAGAGTAAATGGCTTTGTTCAAAATAACAAAATGACATTGTTGAAATAACCGTTATAAAAATATAGGGCAAGCTATTAAGGTTTGCCCTTTTTATTTAAGTCCGTAAGTATAACCTGCTGCTCAACACCGACCGCCATTTCAATGTGGCAGTGCAGTAATTATCAGCAGTGTTTAATTATACAAGTTTGTTGTTCGGCAGTGTTCATTAAAATAAATTGTAAATAATTATTGGTATTGTGCTGTTAACTTAGCCGTCCGTTTGGGGCGGCGGGTTAGCAGCCAGAACGTATGTTTAAAGAAAATAATAAATTGAGTTCTCGGAAAACAAACAAAAAAAGGAGAACTCAAACGGCATGTTTACCCACTTTCTTTTAGGTGGGTTAATCTTAAACAACTTGTCCCGATTTATCGGGATAACAAGTCGTTTTATGAGCATTACTCAAACAAAAAATGAGAAGGCAGAAAGAGCAAATTTTATAACCGCTTCTGGATCATAGTTACAGTAATTCTGTGTATTATTTTTGCAGTGCTCTTTTATCCTCTTGCTCTTGATAAATACGATTCACGAACAGCGGTCCTTTTAGCTCTTGCCGGTGCGGCTGTTATCTGGATAGTCTATTTTATTCGCGCATACATTTTTAGCAAATTCAATAATGACAAAAAGAAAGATTAGCTTGCACCGACTCGTATATTTAAAAGTAAACGAGAAGACATATATTTTACCAATAATTTAACTCTTCTGTTTTGAATCATATTTCCTCTCAGATTTTATCTTCAAATTCTTTATTTTAGAACCTGAATGGATAACAAAATATTAATAGCTGAAAATATTAAGCGCAAATTTAAGACTGGTACGGAAAAAACTCTCGAGGTGCTTAAAGGGATTTCACTTGAAATTATTACAGGGGAAATTGCAGTGATCGTCGGTGCTTCAGGTGCAGGCAAAAGCACACTGCTTCACATTATGGGTGCATTGGACACGCCTAATGAAGGTAAAATCTCCATCAATGGAAATGAGCTTTTCAAAATGAAAGATCAGGAACTGGCAAAGTTCAGAAATAAAAATATCGGATTTGTTTTTCAGTTTCATCATCTTCTTCCGGAGTTTACTGCACTCGAGAATGTCTCTATTCCGCAAATGATCGACGGAAAAACGCTTGCAAAATCAGAAGTAAGATCGAAGAAACTGCTTGATCTGGTGGGACTAAGCGAGAGGTTGAATCACAAACCGGCCGAACTTTCAGGCGGCGAACAGCAACGGGTTGCAGTTGCAAGAGCATTGGCAAATAATCCGAAAATCATTTTTGCAGATGAACCATCCGGAAATCTCGATACGCAAAACAGTGAAGCTCTTCATCAACTCATAAACAAGTTAAATAAAGAGTTCAATCAGACTTTCGTCATCGTCACTCATAACAACGACTTGATGAAACTTGCAAATCGTGTTTTTGAAATTAAAGATGGTAAGCTAAATGGGGTCATTCATCATGCTTAATAGAACACTGATTACGCAGATGAGACGGATTTACACGGATTTAATTAAATTCGGTAAAATCGCGAACTAATGTTTCAATTCATCAATTAGATATTGAATTAATAAACGTACACCATAGCCAGTCATAGTTTTTGATGTGTAAGAAATATTCTCTTCTGCGAAGGCAGGACCAGCGATATCGATATGCGCCCACTTATATTTTTCATCGACAAACTTTTCGAGGAAACATGCCGCAGTGATCGCTCCTCCCCATTTTCCGCCGACATTTTTAACGTCAGCAAAATCGCTCTTGATCAATTTGTGATAATCATCCCACAATGGAAGTCTCCAGGTTCTCTCACCTGTCAAGTTCGATGCTTTAACCAATTTTCCAGAAAGCTCATCATCGTGCGTAAATAATCCGGATGCAAACTGTCCAAGTGCAACAACGCAAGCGCCGGTCAACGTGGCAAGATCGATAACTGTTTTTGGTTTATAGCGTACTGCGTATTCGAGTGCATCGGCAAGAATCAATCTTCCCTCAGCATCGGTGTTATCTATTTCGATTGATTTCCCAGATGCAGTGCGGATAATGTCGCCCGGTCTCATCGAACTGCCTGACGGCATATTTTCAGCGGCTGGGACTAATCCAACAAGATTCACTTTTAATTTCAATTCAGCGGCTGCAAATAAAACTGCAATCGTTGTCGCTGCACCAGACATATCACCTTTCATCTCCCACATTCCGGATGCAGGTTTAATGCTAATACCTCCGGAATCAAATGTCACCCCTTTTCCAATTATAATGTATGGAGCTTTTTTTCTCTCCGTTCCGAAATATTCAATTATGATGAATTTCGGTTTTCGTTCACTTCCCTTTCCGACAGCTTCAAGCCCTCCCATTTTTCTTTTTTTAATCTCAGTGAGATCAAACACTTTGACTTTTACTTTGGAATTTTTCTTAGCTAAAGATTTTACTTTCGAAGCGAGAATTTCAGGATAAAGATCCGACGCCGGAGTATTCTGTAAATCGCGTGCGAGGAAAACATTTCTAATTAATTTATTCGCGGATGAGATGACTGAATTTATTTTTTCAGCCCTTAGTTTTGGATAAAATACACTAATGTTTGGAAGAGTTCTTTTATTTTCACTGAGATACCAATCGTATTTATAGCTTCCGAGAGATAATCCTTCCAGAACACTTTGAAGCATATATTCATGATTAGTGAAATTCAGCTTTACCGAATCTTCATCAAATACAGAAACTGAGACAATTACGTTCTTCAGCTTCATCGAAATAAGTTTTTTAACAGCACTTGCAGAAGCACGGCGTAAAGTGTCTGAATTAAACTTCGCTTTCTTCTCACACTTTTGTATGAAAACAAGCGAGCCGTCATCGAGATAAAATGAATTTTGACTTTCTGAATTTTTCGAGACAGACTTTTTAATCCTGTCAGGTACACTGATCTCGAGCAGCTTTTCAATCGACTTGAAAGTGCTTAGAACTTCTTTTTCATCTGAGAAGGAAAAGAATAAAAACGATTCATAAAAATTTTTTGGTATAGAATTAATTGAATTAAACTTCAGCATTGCTTCCTCTTTTTTCAAATTCTGTTAGGTCTTTTTCAGTTTGCTGCAGCAGCTGCGGAATTACTTCATCCAACTGTTTGTCGTAAAATCTAATTCCAGCTGCGTTAATATGTCCGCCTCCGCCGAATTTCTCAGCGAGTAAACTGACTGGAAATGTATCGCGGCTTCTCAAACTTGCTTTTACACCGTCAGCAAGTTCAAAAAATAAAATCCCGATTTTTGCCGACTTAATGCTCAAACAAAAATTTACAAAGCCATCGACATCTTCTTCATTAGCTTCAGCTGATTTTAGCATTTCTTGAGTGATGACCATGTAAGAAATCGATCCATCAGAATTCGATTGAATGTTCGAGATTCCGCTGCCAAGCAGTTTTAACTTTGCAGTAGAAAGTTCATTATAGATTTTATTGTAGATCTCAGTTGGATTAGTACCCATTTCCAGCAATTCAGCAATTATCCGGTGGACTTTTGGTGATGTTCGTTCAAATCGAAATGATCCTGTGTCTGTCATGATCGCTGTATAAAGTGCATCTGCAATTTTTTTATCAAACAGGTTCTCCCCGTAACTTTTAATCAGCTCGAAGATAATTTCACCGGTCGCGGAATAGTCCGTATCACAGAAAAATTCATCTACAAAGTTTTTTGGATTCGTATGATGGTCTATACAAATTTTGTATGCTTTACTTCGCTGAAAAACATCAACCATAGATTTAACTCTGGTTATCTCATTAAAGTCAACAGCAATGAGAGCATCAGCATTTAAAATAATATTATCAAATTTCTTGTTGTACTGTTTGATCAGGTTTTCTTCATTGAGGAATTTATAGTTGCCTGGAGTTTGGCTGTGATTAATTAATTCTACTTCCTTCCCAAGTTTTTTTAGGAAGTATGCAAGAGCAAGCTGGCTGCCAAGCGCATCACCGTCTGGATTAATGTGTGTAGTGATTACGAACTTTGAATTCTTATTGACAATTTCTACAAATTTTTTAAAGTCTATCATATTTAAAACAAAGGGCGAGAACTCTAACTTAAATTCCCGCCCTCAAGTGCAATTTAATAAAATTTACAAGATGAATCTAAAAAGGTATATTTTAAGTATTTGAGTATCGATTCAACCAAAATCCAATACATTTTTTTATTTGACTACACCTTTTTATACTAACCTCATTTATTTTACTTCCCAAGTGCTTGAGTCGTAAAGGAGTTTGTGCAAGTCTCCATTACCCATTTTATTTCTAGCTGCCTCAATTTGATTATGAAGCATTTCATCGTAAGTTGGTTTATTCAGCTGTCTAATTATACCAACAGGTGCAGGGAATCCGGGACGCTCATTCATATGTGCCAGCATATAAGCAATAGCTGGATCAGCTTGAAACTCATTATGTACGAGAAGATCATTTTTTGTAAATCTTCCGTCGGTTAATGAAACGATTTGCGGATGCGCTCCTTCAATGCGTATTCCTTTGTCATTCTCCTTACCGAAGACAAGCGGTTCGCCATGTTTTAAATAAACAACGTTATCCGGCCGTGTTTCTTTTTCGGTGAATCTAAAGAATGCACCATCATTGAATATGTTGCAGTTTTGAAATATTTCAACAAAAGCAGTTCCCTTGTGTCTACCAGCTCGTTCAATCATCTCTTGCAAATGTTTTGTATCACGGTCCATTGTGCGAGCAACGAAAGTCGCTTCAGTTCCAATTGCAAGTGCAACAGGATTAAATGGGTAGTCAATTGATCCAAGCGGACTGCTGCGTGTAATTTTGTTCAATTCAGAGGTAGGAGAATATTGTCCTTTAGTCAGTCCATAAATCCTATTATTAAAAAGAAGAATTTTTATATCAACATTTTTTCTGCAGGTATGGATAAAATGATTACCGCCAATACTCAGTAAATCGCCGTCACCGGTTGCCACCCAGACAGATAGATCTGGACTATGCATTTTCAAACCGGACGCGATCGCCGCGGCACGCCCATGAATACCATGAAAACCATAAGTATCCATGTAATACGGAAACCGGCTCGAACATCCAATTCCAGAAACTACTACGAATTTTTCTTTTTTTATACCAAGATTTGGAAAAACTCTTTGAACTTGTGCAAGGATACTGTAATCACCGCAGCCTGGACACCATCGAACATCTTGACCGGAATGAAAATCTTTCGATGTATATTTTATTTCATTTGTTTGAACATTATCATTCATAATTAATCTTCCTTTTTCTCCTTCATGAGCTCTAAAATTTTATCTTCAATTTCGGATGCTCTAAATGGGAGTCCTTGAATTTTACTTAAAGTAATAGGTGCAATCAAAAACTCAGACCGAATCAAAGTTGCAAGCTGACCAAGATTCAATTCAGGTATTAAGATCTGTTTAAAACTTCGAAGAATTTCACCTAAGTTCTTTTGGAATGGAAAAAGATATTTCAAATGAATTTGAGAAACTTTATGACCTTTATTTCGAGCGCGGTTGACTCCGTCTCTGATCGCCCCATAAGTTCCTCCCCATCCTACAACTAATAATTCCCCTTCACTCTCTCCATAGATTTCGATTTGGGGTAATTCGTCGGCGATCTTCTTGACTTTTTCCTCACGAAGATTAACCATGAATTCGTGATTTTCTGGATCGTAACTTACTCCCCCTGTAATATGCTTTTTCTCTAAGCCGCCAATTCTATGTTCAAGTCCCGGAGTGCCAGGTTGAACCCACGGTCTGGCAAGAAATTCATCCCGTAAATAGGGCTCGAAACCATTTGGGTCTGTTCTAAAGCTCACATCGATTTTGGGGAGCTTTTCGATATCGGGAAGTTTCCAAGGTTCAGATCCGTTTGCAATATACCCGTCTGTTAGAAAAATTACTGGAGTCATGTATTTAATTGCCAAGCGCGTAGCTTCAAGACTAGTGTAAAAACAATCTGCAGGACTTGATGCAGCGATTATTGGAATTGGTGCCTCACCATTTCTGCTGTACATTGATTGCAATAAATCTGCTTGTTCGGTTTTAGTCGGCAACCCTGTACTTGGTCCTCCTCTTTGTACATTTACAATTACCATCGGCATTTCTGTCATTACAGCCAATCCCATTGCTTCTGTCTTCAACGACATTCCCGGTCCGCTGGTTGTGGTTATTGCAAGAGCACCTCCAAATGCGGCTCCTATCGCAGAACAAATTCCTGATATTTCATCTTCCGCTTGAAAAGTCCTTACTCCAAAATTTTTGTGTTTACTTAATTCATGCAAGATATCGCTGGCAGGAGTAATGGGATAAGTACCAAGAAAAAGCGGCAATCCGCTTTGAACAGATGCAGCAACGAATCCAAGTGAAACGGCTTCATTTCCCATAACATTTCGATAAGTTCCTGGTTCGAGCTTAGCTGGTTTAATATCGTATCGGGTTGTAAACAATTCAGCAGTATCACCATAAAAATATCCCGCCTTTAATGCTTTTTCATTGGCGTTCGCTATCTGCTGATTTTTCTTAAACTTGAGATGGATCCATTCGATTGTCGGTTCCATCGGTTTATTGAATAACCAATACATCAAACCGAGAGCAAAGAAATTTTTTGAGCGGGTCATCTCCTTCATCGAAAGTTCCATTCCTTCCAACGAGTTGACAGTAAGGGTTGTTATTGGAACCTCAATAAGATTGTAATTCGAAAGCGTTCCATCACTCAGCGGATTATTTTCATAATGAGCGAGTTTTAAATTTTTATCATCAAATGAATCTGTGTTGACTATGATTAATGCCCCCGGATCGAGATCTTTTAAATTTACTTTCAATGCGGCCGGATTCATTGCGATCAGAACGTTCGGCTGATCACCAGGAGTATTAATTTCCACCGAACCAAAGTTTATTTGGAAACCGCTTACACCATACAATGTACCGGCTGGAGCCCGAATTTCTGCTGGATAGTCCGGAAGAGTGCTTAAATCTTTTCCGGTTAATGCAGTAGTATCCGAAAATTGTGAGCCGGTTAACTGCATTCCATCACCAGAATCACCAGCGAAGCGTATTGTGACTTTACTTAATTCTTCAAGTTTCTTATTCATCATTCCTCTGTAAAAATTTGCTGACAAAACTAAAAGAATTCTTAAGGAATTGCAAGGCAGATTGTTAGGAGTTTTAGTCTCAAATTGGTTTGAATTTATGGTGTAGGAATTACCTTAAAATAGCCACTTGAAATCAAAAAACAGAGTAAGATTTTATGCCAGTGTACCTTGTAATTTTTCATTTAAGATATTTTCACCATACTCAAATCCTGCATTAAATGCTTTTACATTCAATTCTTCAGTTCCCTTCGGCACTGAGGCGAGAACAGCCTGACGCATTGATTCAACATCCAAAAGTTTTGTGATTGAAGTAAAAAATCCCATAATAACAATATTAATCACCATCTTTTTACCGAGATCTTCTGCAATACGAGTGGCGGGTATTGAAAAATGTTTTATATCTTTTCTTAAAGAGGTTGGATTGACCAACTCCTCATCTGTGATAAGTATTCCCCCATCAGCCAATTCAGGAACAAATTTATTATAAGCTTCCTGAGAAAGAATAACCATTATGTTTGGTGCAATGATGTATGGATAATCTATAAGGTCTTTATCGATAATAATTTGAGAACTGCAGGCACTTCCTCTTGCTTCAGGACCGAATGCTTGGATCATTGTAGCGTGTTTATCACTGAAAATTGATGCAGCTCTCCCAAGAATATACCCACTTAGGATCACTCCCTGTCCGCCCATTCCACCAATTTTAATTTCAGTTCTAGACATGTTCTGCCTCCATTTGCTTTTCTTTCTCGCTCTTTATCTTCGGACCATACCATTGATACTTGTCACCAAATTTCTTGGAGTAGTGCTCATTCATCAAATCGAGATATGTTGGCCGATCTTTGTCGACAAATTTTCCAAGAATGATTTTACTTTGAAAACCCAGATCAAGTGATCTCGTATCCGCACCGTTTTTTATCTCACTTTGTTCTTTATAATATACCATCATATCGAGTCCGTCCCCTAGTTTATTACGGCGGCTGTATAGTGTCGGACACGGAGAAATCACTTCGATAAATGAAAAACCTCTTTTTTGGAGTGCTTCTTTCATTGCTTTGGCAAGATGCCGAACATGATACGATGTCCATCGCGCAACATAAACCGCGCCGCAAGACTCAGCCAAAAATGGAAGATTAAATGGTAACTCAAAATTTCCGTGTGGCGTTGTCGATGCAGTAGCACTAATCGGTGTGGTTGGAGCTACTTGACCGCCAGTCATTCCATAGATAAAATTGTTTACTAAGATTACAGTCATATCAACATTTCTCCGTGCAGCATGAATAAAGTGATTCCCACCTATGGCTGTTAAATCTCCGTCACCGCTGTAAACAACAACTTTTAATTCCGGATTCGCTAATTTTAATCCTGTGGCAAAAGGAATTGCTCTGCCATGTGTCGTATGGAACGAGTCAAGATTCAAATAACCTGCAACTCTGCCTGTGCATCCAATACCTGATACAATTGAGACTTTATCGAGGTCAAGTCCGCTTGTTTCAAGTGCACGAGTGAAACAATTTACAGTGGTTCCGATACCGCAGCCTGGACACCAAATGTGAGGAATTCTATCTGTGCGTAAAAATGATTCAACTGGATTGACCGGAATAGAAACATCATCAACAAAAATTTCTTGTGACATACTTCAGTTTCCCTTAACTGATTTAACAATTACATTATAAATATCTTTTGGATTGTGAACCGCACCACCAGCATGCGGAACATTGAAAGTTGGCACATTACCAGATGCACATCTTTCAACTTCTAAAACCATTTGACCAAAATTAATTTCAGGCACAACAAATGCCTTAATCTTCGTGGATAACTCTCGGATTTTTTCTTCTGGAAAAGGCCATGCTGTAATCAGTCGAAGATGTCCGACTCTCATCCCTTCACGCCGTGCTTGTTCGATCGCAGGAATCGCTGTCCGGGAAGTAATCCCATAACTGACAATCACTCCTTCTGCATCATCAACTTGGTCGGATTCATATTCAATAATCTCTTTTGAATTAAACTTAATTTTATTGACTAAGCGATTGACTAGCTTCCCGTGAACTTTGGGAGTCATTACTGGATAACCTTTTTCGTCATGTGTAAGTCCAGTAACATGAATTCGATAACCATCACCTGCTTTGACAATGGACGGAACGAGATCTTCATTCGGCTCATAAGCTAAATATTTATGCTTCGGTCCTTCGTAGTAGCGTCTATCATAAACTTCTATGTCTTCAGCTTTTGGAATAACAACTCTTTCAGTCATGTGACCAACGCATTCATCGAGCATCATCATAACAGGAACGCGGAATTTTTCAGACAGATTAAATGCTTTAACTGTTAAGTCAAAACACTCTTGAGGAGAGTTGGGACAAAGAGCAATTATTCCATAATCACCGTGCGATCCCCAGCGCGCTTGCATCATATCCCCTTGTGCGGGAAGTGTCGGAAGCCCAGTGGATGGACCGGCACGCTGAACATCCACAAACACGCATGGAACTTCAGTCATTGCAGCAAGTCCGATGTGTTCCATCATGAGAGAGAAGCCAGGACCAGAAGTAACTGTCATTGCTTTTTCTCCTCCCCATACGGCTCCTTGAATTGCAATCGAAGAAGCTATTTCATCTTCCATTTGAATAAAGACACCGCCAACAAGTGGAAAACGTTCGGCAATACGTTCAACAACTTCAGTGGATGGAGTGATGGGATAACCCGCCACGAATCGGCAACCTGCAGCAATTGCACCTTCTGCACATGCATGATCGCCATCAATAAAATGTGAACCGGTTAAAACACCGGATGAATCAGCTTTCAAACTTTCACCTCGCTATTTCTTCTTTTTCATAAAACCATAAATCGCGAAATCCGGGCAGACAAGTCCACAGATGTCACAACCATTACAAAGTTCTCTTGATATTAGGATGGGGGGATGATATCCTTTCGAATTATACTGCTCGGAAAGCTTTAGTGCATGTGTTGGACAGAACTCAACACAAAATGCACAACCTTTACATCTCTCGGCAGTGATTACAACCGACCCGATTACTTTTTTTTCTTTAGTAAGAGCCATTTAAATACTTTCTCGAAAATTTCCGAATGATTACGGGATTTAGTTTTGGGTGAGATTCTATTCGCATTCCATCAACAATATTTGGCACAATCCTCTGCACAAAAATAAGAATTAATTTCTATATCGGAAATAATTTATTTACAGGTTGGTTCATTGAGATGAAAAAAGAGTTCAAGCATTGAAGCACTCGAACACATTTTTCTTAATAATTAAAGTTACGCAGAATGGACTTTTTGTCATGTTGAATCCCGAGTAATCGGGACGAAACATCTAAAAAAAAATCTGATAACTGCAACATTAGATTCTTCATCCGTCAGTAGACGGATTCAGAATGACTGTTTTGCGTAACTTCAGTTAATAATTCTGATCAATGATAGTTAATTCTTATCAGCAGCTTCTTTTTTAGGAGCCGCGTGCTTTTTTTTCTTCTTACGAGTATTTCCAGATGTTCCTCTGGAAATTTTTCCTCTCTTAGTTCTTTGATCTCCTTTTCCCATTCATTTCTCCGTTGGTTATTATTATTGTTTTATTTCATTAATTATTCTATTAACAATCTCAACTGATGTTACTCCCTCGGCTTCTGCACTGAAAGTCGGAATAATTCTGTGACGCAAGATTGGAAGAACAACCCGTTTAACATCTTCGATTGCTGGAGTGAAGTGCCCGTTAATAACCGCGCTGGCTTTTGCAGCAAGAATCATAAATTGAGATGCACGTGGTCCTGCACCCCAGTTAATTGAGTCTCTAACAAATTTTGTTGACGCATCCGTTGGACGCGTTAAGTTCGATAAGTTTACCGCATAATAAATTACATTATCTGCAACTGGGACCCGCCTAACTAAATCTTGAAAATAAATTATTTGTTCAGCGCTTAAGACTATTTCAACTTTCGGTTCATATTGGCTTGTTGTGTTTTTCACTATCAGTATCTCTTCTCCGATGGAAGGATAATCGAGCCAAATATTGAACATGAATCGATCGAGCTGCGCTTCCGGCAGAGGATAAGTTCCTTCTTGTTCGATTGGATTTTGTGTTGCAAGAACGAAGAAAGGATCGCTAAGTTGATATTTATTTCCAGCAATTGTTACCTGCCGCTCCTGCATAGCTTCGAGAAGTGCAGATTGAGTTTTTGGCGGAGTTCGGTTGATCTCATCAGCTAAAATAATATTGGCAAACACCGGACCTTTCACGAATTTGAAAACTCTTTGATTCGAAGTTTTGTCAAGTTCTAATATCTCAGTCCCGGTTATATCACTGGGCATCAAGTCCGGTGTGAATTGAATTCGATTAAAACTTAAATCCAACGCTTCTGAAAGAGTTTTTATTAACAATGTCTTTGCCAAACCAGGCACTCCGATAAGCAAGCAATGCCCTCTCGATAAGAGAGCTATTAACAATTGATCAATTGTTTCTTCCTGCCCTACAATTACTTTCCCAATCTCTTTCTTCAATTTCTGTATGATGTTCTTCAGCTCATTTACTGCTTCAACGTCATTTTTGAATTTTACCATGTGTCTCCTTAAATGCGAACTTCCCAGTAAACTAGTTTTTTTAATTGTTCAATCCAATCTGTATAAATCTTCTGTTTTTTATTGAACAAAGCGATTTGACTTAACTTCTCAAAATCTTGATCTAAATTGGGAAAATGTTCAGGAATCCGCTTTTCCAATAAAATTACTTGATATCCATATTGGTTTTGAGCAAGAGTTAACTTTCTTGGTTCGCTAATCTCGCCTTCAGAAAGTTTTGCAACGACATTTCGCATGTCAGTTTCTAATTCTGTAACCTGAAGAGTGCCCATCTCCCCGCCAAACTGTGCTGAAGCTTTATCTTCAGAATATTTCCGGGCAAAATCTGCGAAAGAACCGACTCCATTACGAATACTGTCGGCAATAATTTTTAACTTTGATTTTACGGTTTCATCCATTTCCTGACTTAGCTGAACTTTTAACAAAATATGATGAACTCGAACTGACTCTCCGCGTCTTTCCAATAATTTAATTATATGAAATCCAAGTGGAGTTTCGACCGGGCCGGAAACTTCTCCCTCATTTAAGGTGAATGCCGATTCTTCAAACTCCTTGAAAAACAATCCTCTTTTTACAAATCCAAGATCACCTCCATCTTTCGCCGTGGCTGGATCTTCTGAATTACGTTTTGCAAGTTCCCCGAAATCAATTCCAGATTTGATTGAGTCAATTATTTTTTCCACTCTATTTTTTACTCTCTCTCTATCTAATTCTGAAATTTTTGGGGAGATAAATATCTGCGAGAGTTTGACTTCCTCAGGCACTTTGCCAAGACTGTCTTTATACGAATTAAAAAATTCTTCGACCTCGAACCGACTAATTTCCATCGATGCAAAACGCTGCCCTTGCACTTTTTGGATTAACAGATTATTCTTTACCTCATCTCGGAGTTCTCTTTTAATTTTTTCAAGCGGGCGATTGTACACTTTTTCAAAATTTTCTTTTGAACCATACTGTTCGATGAACATATCAATCTGGTACTCAAGCTGTCTACTGACTTCTTCTTCGGAAACGTTCACGCTATCGATTTGAGCTTGAGCAAGTATCAACTTTTCTTCTATCATTGAATTGAGCACGTTCTTCTTCAAAGTTGGATCATTTGGGTTCAATCGTCGTTGATATGCTGTTAGTTGAGTTTGAAAATCAAGCTCGCTCTGAAGGATGTATTCATCATCAACAACCGCGACAATCTTATCAAGTACTTCCTGAGCAAATGTTAATGAGGAATAAAAAATAATTAATACGATTAGTCTTTTCATTTAGTCTAACTCTTTTATTTGTATGTCGGATTCGTCTGCTAATTTATTCACAAGTGCTTTGTAATAATCCTGCTGTTTGGATTGCATTATACGTTCAGTGATTAATTCTTTCACAAAATTTAGTTTTGGCTCGGTTCCACGTGAATACTTTTCAACAAGCTGAGTTACTAAGTACTTACCATTCCCAAGGTCAATTGGATAAGTAATTTCCCCGGTAAACATTGTTTCCATCATTTCACTTAATTCATATGGAAGTTCGTCAAAATCTTTCAAATAGACATCATATCGCAGATCTAAGATATCACTGACTTTAACTATTTGGTTAACTGCGTTTTTAAAATCCAATTTTAAAATTGCAGTATTTCTTAGATCAACTGCTTTTCGTAAATCACTTAAAACAATTTGATTTACCTTATAAATATTATAATCGAGAACGAACTCATGTTTATGTTTAGCAAAGTATTCTTCAATTTCTTTGGAACTTGGAAGGAAATCTGTATCTGAGAATTTTTTCTCTAAGAATTTTCCAGCGAGAAGCTTTCGGCTATTCAAATGATATTGGAATATAAAATCTTCTTCATACTCAATTCCCTCTTTAAGAGCTTCTTGTGCCAGAAGTTCTGTCTCGATCCAGTTATCAATGAATTCTTTCAATTCATGTTTAGATAAATTCGATGTATCAATTCGTGTTGCAAGGAACTTGCGGGTCAATGGCTGTCCATTGACCATAGCAAGATAATCTTTCGGCGGTTCCTCTTTTTTGCAACCATTAATTGTACAGAAAAATATTAATGCTGCAATTAGAGATATAATTCTTTTATTCTGTGAATGCTTTTTCAAGCTTATCGTAATTTATCTCAGGTTTATAGTTCGATTTCAGAAATTCGAGATATTCTTTTTCCAAACGTTTCGATTCTAATTCCTGCAGACTTCCACTTACCTCCGGAAGCGCTTCATTAAATGTTTTTTGACCTGCAGGGTATTTCTTAATCAATTTTACAATGGAAAAACCATTTGTATGTGCAAGTGGTTCTGCGACTTCACCTTCTTTTAATTGATCAGCTTTCATTGCAAGCTGGTTATCAAGAACCGGTTTAATTCCATGATGACCATATTTTTCTTTATAACCGGGACGTTCGGTATACTGAGCAGCTAAGGTATCAAATTCTTCGCCATTCTTATAAAGCTGATAGACAATTTTTGCAAGCGAATCTGTCTTAACGAAAATCTCAGCATAATCAACTCTATCCGGCCATTGGTATTTTTCCTTGGTGGCTTCATAATGGGATTTTAATTTATCTTCATTAATTTCAATTTTGTTCCAGACTTCTTCTTCTTGGAGCTTAAAAATAAGGATCCCGTTTTTATATTCTTCCATCAATTCACTGAATAGTGGATATTTTGCCGGGAGATAGTCAACAGCTTTTTGAAGGATCAATGTCTCAGTCACTTTATTTGTTACTGTTTCAAATATGGCTTTATTAATTCTACGATTAGCAAATTCAGGTAATGCAATCGCATGAGCAACTACCGAATCAACTGTCATAATTTCTTCAGCATAAGTGAACACGACCGACTTTCCGACTTTCTCTCTTAGATCGCTGCTTGAGTAGATTTCACCGAATTCAGTCGTATCGGCGAATTGTTCAACCAAATCAAAAACTTCTGAGTTCAGATGATAGCTGAACGCTGCCTTCAGTGAATCAATTAACTTTTTATGGTCATCATTATATTTGATTCTTTGATATATCCCTTTTAATGTTTCCTTTTCTTCATCAAAAGATTTCAAAGGTTTCCGATCGACAAGTTTAATCAAATGATAACCAAAAGGAGTAACAACAACGTCAGAAACTTCACCAACTTTTAAATTGTGAGCTGCCTCGTCAAATGGCTGTACCATCATTCGGCGTGTAAAATAGCCAAGGTCGCCGCCGGTTGATTTTGAACCTTCATCTTCCGAAAATTCTTTTGCGAGTTCATTAAAATCTTCACCAAGCTTAATTTTATCTTTGATTGAATTTACAAGTTCAAGTGCTACGGTTGTATCTTCACTCGTTGATTCTGGCTTCACCTGAATGAGTATGTGACTTGCACGAATTTCCGGTGTTCGCAGTTTTCGATCTGTTACTTTAATCAGATGATACCCAAATTGAGTTTTAACCGGCTCTGGATATACTTCTCCTTTTTTTAAAGTATAACATGCATCTTCAAATGAAGGAATAATTTCTCCAGCAGTTATATAAAATATATCTCCACCATTTGGAGCTGAATAAAAATCTTGTGAATATTTTTTTGCCATTTCTTCGAATGATTCACCCATCTTTATAGAATCGAGAACAGCATTTGCTCTTGCATGCATCCCCACTTCGCCTGAAGTATCAGGACGAAACATGATATGACTTACTCGCAACTCTTCTTTTCGCTTTTCGTACAGTTCTTTTATGTTTGGATCAACTAACTTCTTTTCTAAGAGATAGCTGACACCAATTTTATTTTTGTAATCAGTATATTCACTGACGACATCGGGCAGTTGATCGATACCTCTTTTCTTAGCATCGAAAATTTTCATTCTGAAATTAACGTACAAATCTAAAAAATTCTTTTTCTTTGAAAGAGAATCTGATTTTGCTGCATCATATCCTCCATTATTCTTTGCATATACATTTTCAAATTCCTCAAGAGACACTTTTTGGTTTTCAAACTCTGCGACAGAAATATCTTTCTTACTCGTTGAGCATGATATTAACCCAATTGATATGATAAACAAAATAAGCGACTGAATTTGATTTCTTTTCATTCTTTCTCCTATGTAAGTAAACGAAATATAGTTTTTTTTATATAAATAAAATTTTAACCCATTATAGATGGACCAACTACCTCAACTGAGCACCAAGAGGTAATGATTCCGGAACTTCGACTAATTTTAATTTTTTGTTTTCATCCTCTACAGCTAGTATCATTCCCTCGGAAATTTCATTCATTAAATTTGCCTTTTGCAAATTTGATACGATTAATACTCTTCTGTCAATCATTTCTTTTGCTTCATAAAATTCTGCCAGTCCGGCAATTACTTGACGCTGTTCAAATCCAATATCCACTTTTAATTTTAATAATTTTTTAGACTTATTTACTTTTTCACAGCTTAAAACCTTGGCAACACGGATTTCAATCCGCTTAAACTCATCCATGGAGATTTCGTTTCCTTTTTCTTTTGAGGATTCGTCTTTTGGAAGAAATGGCTGAATTTCACTCTCCTCAATTTTTTTGATGATTATTTCAGGTGGATTTATCTTATGACCAGCTTCTAATTTTGCCTCACCAGCACTTTCCCAGATCCTTAAATTTTTATCTGCCACATTTAAGAGAGTGAAAATTTTCTTGGTTGTGAATGGCAGAATAGGCGAAAGAAGTATTGCTAGTGTACGAATAATTTGAAGTGATACGTAAAGCGTTGCTGCACATTTTTCTTTATCGGCTTTTACTGTCTTCCAAGGTTCACTATCATTAAAAAATTTATTCGCCGCACGAGCGAGATTCATGATCTCATTGAGTGCATCTTTTATCTTTATTCTTTCAAAATTGTAATTGACTCTTTCTATGTAACCAGCAAGTGCATTTAACATATTCGTATCGATCTCAGATAGATTGCTCGCAGCAGGTACTTCAGAATTAAAATGTTTCTGAGTAAACGTCAAAGTGCGGTTAACATAATTTCCAAGTATGTCGGCAAGTTCATTATTATTTTTTGCTTGGAAATCTTTCCAATAGAAATCGGTATCACGATTTTCGGGTAAATTAGAAGCCAGGTAATACCTCAGCGAATCCGGCTGAAAACTCTTAAGATATTCCTGCAAATCGATTCCCCATCCGCGGCTTTTTGAAAATTTAAGTCCCTCGTAATTTAAGAATTCATTTGCCGGAACGTTATCGGGCATGATATATTTTTCTCCATCATTATCATTCCATGCCATTAGCATCGCAGGAAAAACAATGCAATGAAAGACTACGTTATCTTTACCAATAAACGCAATGTACTTTGTATCCTCATTTTGCCAGTACTTTTTCCAAAGTTCTGGTTCTCCTTTTGCTTGACACCATTCCTTTGTTGAAGAGATATATCCGAGAACAGCTTCGAACCAGACGTAGAGGACCTTTTCATTATATGTTTCTATAGGAACTTTCACTCCCCAATCCAAATCCCTCGTAACTGCTCGATCTTGAAGTCCATCATTGAACCAGCTTTTGCAGTAGTTGAGAACATTTTCTTTCCAATTTTCTTGCTCATCTTTCAACTGAATGTATTTTTCAAGACGTGCTTGATAATCACCCAATGGAAAATAAAAATGAGAGGTTTCACGAAGTACAGGTGCCTCCCCTGTAATTTTACTTCTTGGATTAATTAATTCGGTTGGATTTAAAAAACTTCCGCAGCTTTCACATTGATCACCCCGAGCTTCCTCGCTTTTACACACAGGACAAGTTCCTAAGAGATATCTATCAGGTAAAAACATCTTAACTTTTTCATCAAAGTACTGCTTCTCTTTTTTCTCCGTGAGTATTTTATTATTGTATAATTTTAAGAAATATTCCTGGGCGGTTTCATGGTGAATTGGGAGTGAAGTCCGAGAATAATTATCGAAACTCATTCCGAAATCTTCAAATGCTTTTTTATTTTGAATATGGTATCGATCAACTACTTGCTGCGGTTTTATTTTTTCTTGTTCAGCCGTGATTGTGATGGGTACGCCATGTTCATCAGAACCGCAGATAAATATTATATCTTCACACTTTAGTCTTTTAAATCTAACATAGATATCAGCAGGTAAATATGCACCTGCTAAGTGCCCAAGATGTATAGGCCCATTTGCATATGGAAGCGCAGCAGTTACTATTGTTCTCTCGAATTTCTTCAATTTTTCCTATAAATTTTGACAAATTTAACCAATACGTTTGTAAATTCAAATGCTTCACCTGTGCAAAAATTAACATTATATTACACAGAAACCTTTATTTAGACGAATAATAAAAAAGCCACAGCATAAAAGCATGTGGCTCGATTGTATAATCTGTAATTAATATTGAATTACTAGTTTCCGTACATTCCGTTAATTAAATCTGCGTACCTTTCCTCAACTAATTTACGCTTAACTTTTAAGGTCGGTGTTAATTCCCCTCCTTCGATGCTAAAGGGTTTATCTAGAATTACGAATTTTCTAATGCGCTCATAATTTGCAAGATTGCGCTGAAGTGTAGCAATATCTTTCTCTATAATCTGATAAACCTCCGGTAATTTTGTCAATTCCTCAACTTGACTGTAGGGAATTTTATGTGAATCCGCATATTCCCTTAGAGCTTCGAAGTCAGGTGTTATTAGTGCAGAGAGGAAGGTTTTATTATCGCCGATTAAGACAAATTGATCAATAAATTTACTCCTCGTGAAAATATTCTCGAGAGGCTGCGGTGCTATGTATTTTCCTCCGGATGTTTTGAATAAATGTTTTTTCCTATCAGTGATTCGTACAAAACCATGTTTGTCAAATTCACCGATATCTCCAGTGTGAAGCCATCCATCTTTATCAACTGTTTCAGCTGTAGCTTTTTTATTATTGTAATATCCCATCATGATATTCGGACCGCGAGCAAGTATTTCACCATCCTCTGCAATTTTTACTTCAACACCCGGAATTGGTTTTCCCACAGTTCCAAACTTATAATCATCTAATCGATTGCAAGTAATGACTGGACTCGATTCGGTGAGTCCATAACCTTCGACAATGATTATTCCCAGAGCTTCAAAGAACTCACCAATGTTCTGCGGTAAAGCTGCACCCCCGCTAACAAAAAATCGCAATCGACCACCTGTACGCGCTTTAATTTTCTTAAATACTAGTTTATCCGCCAATTTATACTTAGCGGATAAAATCGGAGAGAGCTTTTTCTTCTTTCTTGACTCATGATATTTTTTACCAGTTTCGATAGCCCAGAAAAATATTTTTTGCTTTTTTGGAGGAGATGATTCTACATTTTTCATAACCCTTGCATGAATTCTCTCAAACAATCGAGGAACTGATGTCATAATAGTCGGTTTGATTTCAAGCATATTTTCTGCAACGGTGTCGATGCTTTCCGCATAGCAAATCATTCCACCTGAGGAAAGCGCGGTATAATATCCGGCCATTCTTTCAAATGAATGCGATAGAGGAAGAAAAGATAAGAAGATATCAGTTTCGCCAATAGAAATACATTCTTTTGCCGCTCGAATGTTTGTGACAAAATTATTATTCGTCAGCATAACCCCTTTTGGTTCGCCAGTTGTTCCTGAGGTATAAATCAATGTACACAAATCTTCTGGTTTGGCTTTTGCTATCTCATCATCAAGGAAATTTGGATTCGAAGCAGCATACTCTTTTCCTTTTTCCATGACCTCGTTCATTGCTAAGATACCATCACCGGAATCTTTATCGTTCATGATTATTATATGCTTTAAGGCTTTTACATTTTCTTTAATTTTTAGAACTTTTGTAAGCTGTAGTTTATTTGAAACTATAACCGCTTTGCAACTAGAATCTTTTAGAATGTATTCAACAGTGGCTGACGTCGATGATGGATACATCGGAACATCAATAGCTCCTAAGGACAATATAGCCAGATCCGAATAAGCCCATTCTGGACGATTCTCGGCTACTATTCCAACCATATCGCCACGCTTAATTCCCAATGCTGCTAAACCATTAGCAAAATTTCTTATATACTCACGGAATTCTGCGAATTTAATTCCAGAGAATTTCTTGTCCACCTTACGCATCATAACGAACCGCTCAGAGTTAACGTTAAGTTTTGTCAACTTATCATACATCTCGGCGATTGTTTTGAATTCTTCTACTGAGGCCATCAGTCCCTCCTAATTTGTTTTAAAATATTTTTATTAGCAATAATATTTAGCAATACCTTATGAAGTGCAATTATAACAATGAACAGCATTAATTTCCATAAAATTTATACATAAAAATTCACTACTAACCGAGAAAAGAATAAAAAGGAGCTACGTAAGAAAGTAGCTCCCAAAAGTCGTAATTTTGTTAAACCAAAAACAAAAAGGAATTACGACATGGTTAAAAATACTAAAACTTGGCAGAAAGAAGAAGTAGGCGAA
>VGVX01000046.1 GCA_016873845.1 Ignavibacteria bacterium | reverse complement strand
TTTCTTCAAAATCTCTGTATGAGGTATAAAGAAACTTTATCATTTCCTTACTCGCTTGAACGCACTTTGAGTTCATTCTGATAAATACTTTAGCAGTATTGTAATTGATTTGCGATTTATAATCTTGGATTCTGTGCGGCTTTACTTGACTTTCAGGGATCTCGGCGATAACTATATCTTTCCCATATAATTCAATTACAGATATACTCAGTTCGACTGCTGGTTCACAATATTCACTCGCAGACTGAGAAATCAAATATGCAGATTCTTTTTCACTTTCAACTCCAACAATTGAACCATCGTCATCAACTCCAAAGAACAATTTCCCTCCGTTCGAATTAGCAAAGGCAATTATTTCTTTTGCGATCTTTTCGTGGGTTGAGAATTTTCTTTTGAATTCAGTATAAAAATTTTCGCCTTCTTTAATTATTTTTTTTGCTTCCTTAACAGTCATATTCGTTTAAGGAATTTCGGCAGAGGACATTCGAGCAAGCACTCGACTTTTTCGGCTGAGAACAAGACTTCTATTATCAGTCGGTTTATTTTTTAATGGTGATGGAATTACGGCGATTAATCTTGCTGCTTGCTCACGTGATAATTCTTCGGCATATCTATTGTAGTAGTAATCTGCTGCCTTGCCTATACCAAATATTCCCCGTCCTAATTCAATAATATTCAAATAATGTTCAAGTATATCTTTTTTAGAAATTTCTTTTTCCATCCGCATTGCAACAAGAATCTCTTTTGCTTTCCGGAAATAATTTCTTGACGTAGTGAAGTAGATGTTCTTAGCAACTTGCATTGTGATTGTACTTCCACCACGGACAATTTTTCCTCTCCTTTTATTCGCCCGCATAGAAGCATTTAAATTCACCCAATCCATTCCCTTATGATGCATGAACATGCCGTCTTCCATTGCGACAGCTCCTTGTTTTGCTGATTGAGGAAACAAATCATAATCAACCCAATCTTGAGAAGGGTAATAAATAAAATAGTTCTGTAAGAATCTTTGTTCCATTACGCCTGAAATTCGTGTAGACATTAATTCAAGTGTTGGAACGTGAAAACCAGGTATTGCCACGTAAAGAACCGTGAAAAAGAATATAGCCGCACATTTAAGTTTAGGCTTCGAATGAAATGAGTTACAAAGCCGTTCAAAGATTTCTTCCAGTTCAAGCTTTTGTTGAATCCTAAAACTAATCACCGTTCAAATTCGAGGGTATCTTTTTCAGTTTCGAGTGAGTCTAATTTAATATTCAGAGAATCGGTTTTAATAATTACGCTGTCTTTAAGAGTTGAAATAGAGTCAGGTTTTTGCGGCTTGGAACTTCTCGCTTTTTTCTCAGCTTCTTGTTTCTTCTTTTCCTCTTCCGCTTTTTGTTTTTCCTCTAGTTCCTTTTGCTTTTTTTCCTCCTCAGCCTTTTTCTCTTGTTCGATCCTTTGCTGTTCAGTTTCGTATGCGATTAACTTCTGACTGCTTTTTTGGGTATAAAGACTGAAAGGAAATTTTTCCTTTAATTGACGATAAACAGAAGCTGCAGAATCATACATTTTCAAATTATTTTCATAGATATGACCAATCATCAAATAAGATTTTGGACAGTAATCCGAATTCGGATGATTCTGAATTAAATACCAAAGCATCTGGATCGCTTCGATGTTTTTTTTGTTGTTGGCAAGCAGTTCAGCTTGAAAATAAACCTCATCGGGTTTCTCTTTCAGATAAGGTTTCGGAGGAAGCTTCAATTTTTTTGCAACAGTAATTACAATTTCGTCTGTGGGATAGCGCTCATATATTACCCTGAATAAACTATCTGAAGTTTCTTTAGAGCCATAAACTTCATGATAGTTTCCCAACGCATACAGGGCTCTTTGAGTAAATGGTTGATTGGGGAATGAATCAACAACAAAAGAAAAATAAGTTAATGCAGAATCGGGCCACTCGAATTCTGAATAGTAAAGTGAGCCGAGGTCAAATTTTAATTTCGCAACGACGATAGATATTGAGTCTGCGTTTTTTAAATTATTAATATAATTGACTGAGTCTTTCGAAAGTTTAATCATTTTTAGACTATCAGCTTCTTCTTTCTCTTTCATAAAGACGACGAGATCTGCAACATATGCAGAATCATTTAACATGGTTGAATCAACTTCAAATGTATCGTATATAGTTTTTACCGTATCCTCCGGAAATTTCCGAAGATTAGTTATTTGTGCAGTGAGATTGTCAATATTATCCCAAATGGATTTACGTTTTGTGAGAATAGAACTTTTCTTTGCAGCTTCTTTAACAATTTCCTGTGGAGCTTGTGAACGAGATGCACGGTCATAGTAATATTTTGCTGAATCAAGATTCGCAAGATTTGATTCGATATAGTTTGCAAGCTGATACTGTGCTATACCTCCGCTTTCTTTCGATGCGAACGAAGTATCTATATAGTGAAATTTTTCCAGGGCTTCGTCAGTAAGATTCTGAGCCAAATAATTCATGCCAATTTCTAAATCGACTTGATCAAAGAATTCTTCATAAATTGTTTCTGATTTCAGATCGTCGAGTACATTCATTCCAGTGCTGTATTTTCCGAGTAACCGATTAAGTTTCGCATATTCGAGTTCTGATTTGAATAAAGTTTTATAACTTGGCGAGAAATCAGCCACATCTTCAAAAGATTTAACTGCGTCTTCGATTTTATTCATTTTAACATAAGTTAAACCAATTTCAAGCATTACTTGACTTGATTTCTCATCGTTACCAGAATACTTAATGAATTCATTCCCAAAAGAGATAACTTTCTCATATTCATTCTTTGCAATATTTAGCTTCATCAACTCGAGATATGATTCAGCTACGATTTCTTCCTCATCTTCTTCTAAAGCAGCAGTAATCACCTCTTCAAATTGTTTACTTGCTTGTTCATAATCTCTGGATGCGGAAACAGATTTTGCCAGCCACAATCTTGAACTCAGATTCAATGAACTGTTCGGAAAATTATCCCGTAGCTCTGTAAATTTTCTGATTGCACTTGGATATTCCTTCTGATAATAATATGATTGTCCGATCATCATTAAAGCATTATCAACGAACGAACTTGTACTGCTGTACTGAAGGATTTTTGAACATTTTTCAATGACATTTACAAATTTAGTGACCGATCCGCCAGGTGGAACGTATGGCTTCGTCGAGAAAAGCTCAGTTTGCTGTTGGTTCAC
This sequence comes from Ignavibacteria bacterium, assembly GCA_016873845.1. Taxonomy (NCBI): domain Bacteria; kingdom Pseudomonadati; phylum Ignavibacteriota; class Ignavibacteria; species Ignavibacteria bacterium. Next base: position 18,646 of record VGVX01000046.1, on the reverse strand, counting down.
CTCCGCTATTGCTTCATTAAATGAAGTCCGAGCGTTATAGTAGGTATTAAAGTAGGTCGTAACATCTTCAAAGACTCCGCCAAAAAAATCGCCAACGGCGCAAGAACTAAGAGCAATTGAAAGAAGAAAAATTAAAACGTTTTGAGATATCTTTTTCATTTTTACACTTTATACTCATTTGGCTTGTCAGTCAATAACTTCACTGCCAATGAGATTCATTTTATTTGTTGCAAGTTAAAAATTTGAATGCTAAGAAAAAATTCTTCCTGACTTGAATCTTTCAGCCAATTAGCATTTCAAATTATAAAGTGGTAAAAATTTTCGGTATCAGTTCCCCATTTTTTTAGAGTGCATTCTTTCCTGATTCTTCAGTTCTGATGCGGATGGCATCTTCAATAGTAGATACGAATATCTTTCCGTCCCCAACTTGTCCGGTTTTCGCAGCCCGTAAAATAGTATTGATTACTATTTCTTCACGACTTTCAGGTATTACAATTTCAATTTTAATCTTTGGTACGAATTCGATTCTATATTCACTTCCGCGATAAATTTCCGTATGCCCTTTTTGTCTGCCATAGCCGCGGACCTCAGTTATAGTTAAGCCGTGAATTCCTTCTTCGAGCAAAGCTTCTTTCACATCATCCAATTTGAACGGCCGGATGATAGCTTCAATTTTTTTCATTTTACTCGATGCTGCTGGCATTTCTAATATTCAATTTAGTTTCAATTTATAATTTAGTTTTTTAAAAGAAAATAGCACTAAAAAATTATTCAACTCCGTGACAATGTTTATATTTTTTTCCACTTCCACATGGACACGGACTGTTTCTTCCGACTTTTTCTCCAACGCTAACTGGCTGTGGTTTCCCAGCCGTTGCAGGTGAACCACCGTGAACTGGGCCTCTATCGCCTGCTAATCCCATACCTTCAGTAGCGGCATGTGAGACAACAACTCGGTCACTTGCTCTTCTTCTTTGCTGCATTTGTTCAGGAGTTTCTGGGAACCACTTGAATACAATTTTAATTGTTTCGTCTCGAATTGTTTGAAGCATCTCAATAAAGAGCTTGTATGCTTCAGTTTTATATTCAACTAATGGATCTTTCTGACCGTAAGCGCGAAGTCCAATACCTTCTTTCAAGTCATCCATGTCCCGCAGGTGTTCTTTCCATTTCTCATCAATGACACTGAGCACGGCAAATCTTTCGAGATTAGCCATCAACTCAGTTGAGAGCATTTCCTCCTTTTTCTTATAGAACTCAACTGAAGCTTGATAAATTTTTTCGGATAATCCGTCTGAACCCAAGTCTTGGAATTCTTGAGGAGTAATTTTTAAATCAATTAAAAGATTTCTTACAAGTTCTTCTTTCAATGGATCGATTTCTGCTGAATCATAAAATCTGTTCACAAGCTCAGTGACGTATTCTTGGACATCTTCAAGAATTTTGCTTTTCAATCTTTCACCGCGAAGTGCTTGTTTTCGACGGCTGTAAATCACTTCTCGCTGTGAATTCATCACATTATCGTATTCGAGCAATCGTTTTCGAATTGCAAAATTGTTTTCTTCAACTTTTTTTTGCGCACGCTCAACAGAGCGAGTAATCATTCCGTGAGTGATTACTTCCCCTTCTTGTACACCCATTCGCTCCATTATCGATGCAATTCTGTCACTGCCGAATAGACGCATCAAATCATCCTCCAACGAGAGATAAAATTTTGATGAACCTGGATCACCCTGTCTTCCTGAACGCCCTCTAAGCTGGCGGTCAATTCGTCTTGCTTCATGGCGAGTAGTACCAAGAATTGCCAGCCCGCCTGATTCTTTTACACCTGGACCTAACTTAATATCGGTTCCTCTTCCAGCCATGTTTGTTGCGATTGTAATAGCACTGCGTAAGCCTGCGTTGGCAACAATTTCAGCTTCGCGTTGATGTTGTTTTGCGTTCAATACATTATGCTGGATTCCTTTTCGTTTCAGCATTCGGCTGATAGTTTCAGATACTTCAACGCTTGTTGTTCCAACCAATACAGGCCTCCCTTGTTTCCTTAATTCCTCGACCTCATCCATCAAAGCATTGTATTTTTCTCGGATAGTGCGGTAAATAAGATCGTCAATGTCATCTCTAACGCAGTCACGATTTGTTGGTATAACAACTACATCGAGTTTGTATATTTCCCAGAATTCACCTGCTTCAGTTTCTGCTGTACCAGTCATTCCTGCTAATTTTTTATATAGACGAAAATAATTTTGAAGAGTTATCGTTGCTAATGTTTGAGTATCTTTTTCAACCTTAACGTTTTCTTTAGCCTCGATTGCTTGGTGCAGTCCATCAGAATAACGCCTGCCTGCTAATAACCGACCAGTGAACTCATCAACGATCATCACTTTTCCATCGTCACTTACAACGTATTCATCATCTTTTTCGTAAAGAGCATAAGCCCGGAGCAACTGATTTACTGTATGAATTCTATCACTTCGTTCTGCGTAAAGTTTATAAAGCTGATCTTTCTTCGACACCAATTCTTCAGCAGATATTTCAGGATTATTCTCCATCTTGCTGATTTCAGTTCCTAAATCTGGAAGTACGAAGAAGTCCTTATCTTCATTGATGCTAGTAATAAACTCCCGTCCCTTTTCTGTCAGCTCGATTGAATTATTTTTCTCTTCGATCCTAAAGTATAGTTCATCATCAATCTCATGCATCCGTTTTTCACGTTCGCGCAAGTACTCAATCTCAGTTTCCTGCATTAGCTTCTTGTTTGAAGGCTCACTGAAAAGTTTCATTAATTTTTTATTCTTTGGAAAACCGCGGTGTGCTCTAAGCATCAATATACCTGCGTTCAACTCATCCGGCGGTTCAGAATTAAGCATATTTTCGGCATCCATCACTATTTTTGCGACAAGACTAGATTGAGCTCTGACTAATCTTTCAATTCTTGGTTTCATTTCCGAAAATTTTTGTTCCGAACTTTCAACAGGCCCGCTGATAATTAATGGCGTACGAGCTTCATCGATTAAAACTGAATCAACTTCATCTACGATAGCATAATTGTGAACTCTCTGAACAACTCCTTCAGTGTCAATAGTCATGTTATCACGGAGATAGTCGAATCCGAATTCATTGTTCGTTCCATATGTAATATCGCATTGGTACATTTTTTTTCGTTGTTCAGGAGGCATGGTGTTTAGAATTACTCCAACTGTTATTCCATGAAATTCAAAAATTTTTCCCATCCATTCGCTGTCACGCTGTGCAAGATAATCGTTGACAGTTATAAGATGGCATCCACGCCCAGTTAATGCATTTAAAAACATAGGAAGAGTTGCAACAAGAGTTTTTCCTTCGCCAGTAGCCATTTCCGCAATTTTTCCTTGATGAAGAACAATTCCGCCAATTAATTGAACGTCATAATGGATCATGTCCCAAATTATTTTTCTTCCGACTACATCCCAAGATTCACCTACTAATCTGCGGCAGGTATCTTTTACAATTGCAAATGCACGAGGTAGGATTTCATCGAGAACATCTTCGTATAGTTCATCTAAATCATCATTTGCTTTTTCCAGCTCATCTGAAATTTTTTGTATTTCGTCAAGCGAGTGATCTTCTTTTAATTGATTCGATAGATACTTAACCTGATTTCTAAGCTCAAGTGTCTTTTCCTGAATTATATTTCGAAGCTTATTCGTCTCTTCTCGAAGTTCATCGTCGCTTAAATTTCGCAATTCTTCGTAAATCGTATTTATCTCAGCCACAACTGGCTCTAAAGCTTTTATATCTTTTTGATGTTTGTCACCGAAAAATTTCTTTAAAATATCGAGCATCTATCCTCTGAAAACTTTTAATAAAACTAACTAAATCAATTTAGAAAAACAATGAATTGAATTTCTTATTACATTTGACTATCCCAATAGGTTTCAGTTCCATAAAAAAGAACGATCAAACAAATTACATCCATTCGATTTCATTTACTAAATTTGTATAGGTGAAAAAGAAACTGTTAGAAATACTCAATCATAAACTTGGGGGTAATTTACCACCAAGGAAAGTGAAAGAACTCACAAAATTCATTGAAAAAGAATTTGCTGAGGAATATCTCTCCGTTCGAATTTTAAACAACTTTAGACGAATTATAGAATCTGACTACTACTTTTCTAATTATTTGCAGGATACAAAATCTTTTCAAATCTATTTTGATGTAGTTTTGAAAACTGCATCTTTCAGCAATTATTTAACTGATATCGTTGTAAGAAATCCTGAATACTTGAGCTGGTGCTTATCATCAAATACTTTATATGAGGATTTAATCTATAATAAATTAACCAAAGAACTCTCAGAAGTCATCTCAACATTTACTTCTTTCGAGAGAAAAGTTAACGCACTCATCCGTTTTAAAAGAAGAATTCTTTTGAAAATCGGACTTCGAGATATATTAGGAATCGCTGATATCACAAAAATTGTGTTTGAGTACTCAATGCTCTCGAGAGTTCTTTTAAATTCCGCACTTGCTATTGCTATAAACTCAACTCTTCAGAAGTTTGAAATCAAAAAGTTACCGACTAGTTATTCATTAGTTGCACTCGGAAAACTTGGTGGAAATGAACTGAATTATAGTTCCGATGTCGATCTAATGTTTTTTTATGATAAAGAAATATCGCTTTCTAATAAATTAACATCATCGGAAATATTTGAGTTAGCAATTAAGACATTTATTGACATCTGCTCAAATCAGCGTGAAGAAGGGTACTTGTTTCGAACGGACTTCCGATTGCGTCCAGACGGAAAATACTCACCGCTCTGCAGAAGTCTTGATTACTACCTGCTTTACTATGAATCCCGCGGCAGAGAGTGGGAGAGACAAATGCTGTTGAAGTCTGATTTTATTGGCGGAGATGAGAACTTATTCTTAAAATTTAACGAGCGTATCCAAAACTTCGTTTATCCACGATCACTCTTTACATCACCTCGTGAAGTAATTAAGAAATTCAAAGAAAGTTATTCAGGATCTAACGACCAAGAAAAAAATATCAAACATTTTCCGGGAGGAATAAGAGATATTGAATTTTCTGTTCAGGCTTTGCAACTATTGAATGGAGGCATCAATCCAACAGTTAGAACTTCGAACACTCTCAGTGCCATTGAAAAGCTGACAGAAATGAATTTTATTTCTTTACAAAATTTTAAGAAGCTAACTTCCGCATACAAGTTCTTCAGAATAATTGAAAACTATCTTCAGTTGATGAATGATAAGCAAAGTCACACACTGCCAAATGATAAAGAATCTGTTCAGAGCCTTATTCATTTTTTGGGTTTAAAAAACAAAAATGCATTTGAATCTAAGTTACAAAGACATAGAAATAATGTTAACAAGTTTTATGGTTCAATATTCGGTTCGGATAAAAAGCGGAAAGATCTATTTGCATCCATTAAGTTCAATGATTTGAACTCGTCCCTTTCTATTCTTCGTAAGTTAAAAAGTGGCGCCACAATTACCGATGATTCAATAAGCTCAATGAGCTATCCAGATGAGTTTGATAAAATATCTCACAATCTTTTCAATTACTTAAGAAGCTCACTATTACCAGATAAGACTCTAACTAATCTTTTCAAGATAATTACTTCATCTAAATTCCCGATACTATGGTATGAGTTTTTAGAGCAAAAAAAATCTTGCGAAGCGGTTCTTACGATTTGCGAATTGAGTGATATGCTTGTCGAACGTCTTTGTGCTGATAGTGGGCTTCGCGATTTCGTCTTAAGCGGAAAGTTATTTTTAACACTTCATGATGCTATCCAGATCAAAAAATTCGATTTGCATGAGTTGAAATTATTGGAGTTTTATCTTGCATTTAATTTTCTTATTAAAAATATTCGTCATGGTGAAGCAGCAGATTTACTTGTAAAGTTTTTCTTCAAAGCAATCTGTTGTAGGATTGAAAAACTCTCAGAAAAAAATCTTCATCCTTCTACTTTTGTAGTTATTGGTATGGGAAGTTTTGGATGTAATGAACTGACAATTTTTTCTGACTTAGATTTGATTTTTATTTTTGATGAAACTGATGACAAGAAAAGGATTAATCAGAATTATTTCGTCGAAATACTCAGCTCCATGCGGTTAGATTTTTCACACAGACAATTTTTTGAAATTGATTCAAGATTGAGGCCTGAAGGTAGAAGTTCGCAGCTTGGATGGGAAATTAATCATTTCGAAAAGTATGCAATGAATAGAATGAGGATATGGGAACTTCAAGCTTATACTAAAGGAAAACTGATTTACGGAAGTGAAAAGTTATATAATAAAGTTAAATTGATTTTAAATAATAGTTTAAAACGGTTTTCAGATCATGAGTTATTATCAGAAGTTAGAATTAATCACAAAAAACTCAAAGCGGCTACCGTAATGCCTAATTCAAATACAATTGATTTCAGTCTTTACAATGGAGGAATAGTTGATCTGCAATTTCTAATTCAATATCTGGTTCTGCTGCACACGAAAGAAGTGATTTCAACTAATAATTCATTTGAAGGAATACTCTTACAAATGAAAAGAAAAAAAATTATTTCAAGTGAGGTACTAAATCGATTGAAAATAAATTACAAACTTCTTTGGGACTTAGTCTTCTTCTATCAAATAACTTCCGGAAAAAAGAAACGCCAACTGAAACTTTCTGGCGAAGAGATTATATTGGTACAAAAATATTTTAAAATGTCCAGTAAGGATAAAATCGTTTCATTCATTGAAGAAATACTGGATGACAATATTAAGTTGGGTAAAATCTTATTCAAGTAATTTTATGAAAAACATTCTATCGAAATTTGCAGTTGAATTAAGCACCTTATTTGTTTTCTGTGTTTATCTTTTAACAATGGCAAATGGTGTAGTTCATCTCGATTCGGGTGAACTTGCAGCTGCAGCTTCAACTTTGGGCATAGCTCATCCGACAGGCTACCCGTTATTTACAATACTCGGATTCATCTTCACAAAAGTATTTTTCTTTTTTCCGAAAATTATGTCGCTGAATTTGATGGCATCGATTTTAACTGCAATCGGTTATTATCTCCTGGTGAAGATGCTAATTTTATGTTTCAGTAAATTCAATTACACAAAAATATCAGCCAAAAGTAAAAAGAGGAAACAACCTATCGTGGGTGAAATTGATTCTGATTTGATTTCAATCCTTTCAATTTCAGCAGGACTTATCATCGCATTCTCAAAAACATTTTGGATGCAGAGTACATCTGTGGAAGTTTATTCGCTGCACCTAGCATTGATAATTCCAACAATCTATTTTTTCCTCAAAGCTATCGATACCGAAGTTAAACTTGATTCAACACCAACATTGAAATTATTTAAAAATAAATATTGGCTTCTCTTTCCCATATTTCTGGGATTAAGTTTTACGAATCACATGACAACATTACTTATTTTACCAGCAATTGCAGTTATGTATTTTCAGAAATTTGGATTCAACTCAAATTCAATCCGAAGGATTTTATTTTTGCTCATTCCATTCTTCGCTGCGCTTTTCGTTTATCTTTATTTACCGATTTCCGCATCTGCTAATCCAGAAATCAATTGGGGGAATCCAATTGACTTCGAAAGATTCAAACGTCATGTTATGGGCTGGCAATACCAATCGTGGATTTTCTCCTCCACCGAATCTGCATCAAAACAGCTAAAGTATTTTTTTGAAAATCTACCGAGTGAATTTGGATATGTCGGTTTGTTATTTGCCGCAATCGGACTTTTCACAGTAAAATATTATAGGAGGATTTTGTTATTCGCTTCAGTTTTATTTGTCACTTGCGTCCTTTACTCTATAAATTATGATATAGCAGATATAGATTCATATTTTCTTTTAGCTTATGCGGCAAGCGGATTTTTTGTATTTGCCGGCTTGAAATTTGTTCATGACAAATTCTCCGAATCGAATATAAAAATAAAACATAAATGGCTATTGGTTATTCCGATCATTGTGTTATTTATCAATTTCACAAAAGTATATCAGAAAGATAATGTTCAATTCGAAGAATATTCTAAGAGTGTACTCGAAAGTGTCGAGCCGAATGCAATCGTAATTTCTTATCTCTGGGATTTCTTTGTCTCACCATCTTATTACTTGCAGCATGTTGATAATTTTAGAAAAGATGTCGCTGTTATCGATAAAGAGTTAGTTCGAAGAACTTGGTACTTTAATCAAATAAAAAGAAACTTTCCTGAGATTTATGAAAATTCAAAACATGAGATTGAAGCATTCCTTCCAGAGTTAATGAAATTCGAACGAAACGAAAAGTATGACGCTCAACTTCTTCAAAAATATTTTGAAATGATCCTGACTGGTTTTGTTACAAAGAACATTAATCACCATCCGATCTACTTATCCTCAGAAATGGTAACAAACGATCTGGGGAATGGACAGTTCAAACTACCAGATTCATTAACTGTTGTCCCCGATTTATTTCTTTTTAAGGTAACTGCATCAAAGGATTATCATCCAATTGAAAATTCTGATTACAAAATCAATTTTAAAGATGATGACAGCTACTACACTTCAACTTTAAGAAACTTGACTGCAATTGTTCATGTCAATCGAGCTTTGTATGAAAAGAATTTTGGGAAATTGAACGATGCCAAAAAATATGTTGAACTCGCCTTAAAAGCTGATCCAAAAATTAACATCCCGAATCAGTTGAGTGAATTGTTAAATTAAGGCTAAGACTGAGGCTAAGACTAAGATGATAGTTAATCCGATTTGCTTGGTAGTCAATTTCACTTCTTTATTAATAAAGGAATATCACCTGTAAAAGATTCCATCTCTTTAGTATACAAATTGAATTGTGAAGAGATGGAATCTTTTCAAATATCATTCCTTTTTGTTAAACTTTATTTCTCTAACAATTCAAAGAGTTCGTTTTTCTTTTCCTTTGGAAGTTCTGCTTTAGTTCTGAATGTTCTCAAATTAACATCTACTTGTTGGATGAGTGATTTTTTCTCGTATCGCGGCGAAAAAACTGAACCATCAAGCATATAGATCCGTTTATTTGCTTCATCATAAAATGTGTAGTTCACAAATGGACCGCCCATACTAAAATCATTCATTCGCCAAAGTCCTTGAGAGAAAATCGCATATTTGCCATTCAAATTGAATTCGCTGTGTGAGATATTTTCCTGTGCGATTTCTACAAAAGCTTTATCATCCATTGTTTTGTAAAATTTTTGTGTAACTGAATTACGAGTTTGGACGATAAATTCATTGTTAAGCAAATCGGCATTTACAGAATCGATCCAATGAACGAACATCCAACGCTCCATGTCAGTATCCGGTGAGCGTCTCAGCCATACAAACTTTTCTTTCGGATTATTTATTGCTTCAACAAAGTCTGCTTGAATGTAAAGCATCCAGCCGTAATCATTCAAATATTTCGCTTCAAGTTCTTTACGCTCGTATTTTGGATTGTAGAGATTATTCATCACTCTATCATCAGATGCCTTTTGAAAATAATAGAGCAAGTTATCGCTGTTTTTAAATGCCCTTATTCTTAGTTCTTCAATTGTGTTCGAAGCCATAATCACCAAGACTTGATCTTTCGACCAGACATCTTTTTTCTTAACTGCAAACTCATTCCCGCTTATAACTAATTGATACGATGCACTATCTAGAATCGATTTCACATATTCGCTGACTTTATCTCCATTAGAAAGAGTTGCGACTATTAATAAATTTTTTCGGTTTTTAAACTTATTCAATTCACTGAAGTCAATTCGCTTCAAGTTGAACATCATTTCCGGCTGCGGTGTGATTATCTCCTTTTCGAAAATTGGCGAAAGAATCTCATAGTAATGTTCCCACTGAGTTGAATCAGCCAGGACAAAAATTTCATCCTCCTTCCCAATTGCGGGTTTTAAGTGAGGTTCGCATCCGCTCAAATAAATATTTATTGAAAAGGCAGCGGTAACTAACAAAAATGCAATTAAAATTTTTTTCATATTCTTATCCAAAATGATAAACATTTATTGAAGGTAAAAGAAGCGCATATAGAATCCACATAACTACACCAATTGAAATCGGAACGGAAAGGTTGTCATCAATTTTTAAGTGGGACGATTCTGCCAATCCTCCAAAAAAAACTCCCACAAAGCCGATAAAATATTCAGAGGTTAAGTAATCAACTTTTGGAGTAAATAGAACTACAATAAGCCCTGAAATGATGAATGCATTAAATCCAACAAGACTTTTAGCTAAAAATCTTTTCTTCCCGAATTTTCTTCCCATCAAAGCAGATGAAATATCTGATACAATCAAGACAGCAAATGCGGTTACAAATAAAAGTTTCGGGAAAATTAAAACACAGATAATTGCAGAAATTAAAATATTTGTTGCTCCATTAAGTCGTTTTTTCTTTTCATCACGTTCGTGTTTTCTTAAGAGGAAACCGAAAATTGTATAAAAAAGACTTCCAACATGCGGATTGTAATATCGAATAACATCAACAACTAAAAATGCGAGTGTCAGCGGAATTAAAATATATAATGCAGTTTCTTTAGAAATATAGAAATAGATTATTGGCATCGAAAGCGACATCAAATGGATGAGCTTCCGAATTATCTCGCTTTTATAATCAATCGTTGCGGCAGAATCATTCATGTAGAAATTTGCCTATTGCTTCGGCTCCTTAATTTTTTTTTCAACTGGCTTTGATTCAGCTGCATCACTTTTTGGATTGCGTGAGTCCATTAACTTTTTCACATGGTCAGGAACGTCAGTATCGTTATTTTCTTTCTTAACGACCGGAGGCAATTCTTCGCCCTTTAGCAGCTTATCAATTTCTTCGCCATCAAGTATTTCTCTATCGAGAAGACATTTTGCGATCCTATGGAGATGATTAATATTTTCTTTTAAGGTTTTTTCAGCCCGCTTCATACATTTTTCGATGATCGTTGAAACTTCTTCATCAATTTTTTGCGCAGTCTTCTCACTAAAATCTTTGTGACGAGTAATTTCCCTACCTAGAAAAACTTCTTCATCTCTCGAACCATATGCAAGCGGTCCTAATTTCTCACTCATTCCCCATTCACAAACCATCTTTCTCGCAATCTGAGTTGAACGTTCAATATCATTACCTGCACCTGTTGTAAGCTGATCAAAAATCAGAAGTTCTGCCGCACGGCCACCAAGTGCATAAGTTATCATTGCTTCGAGATACGCTTTCGAATAAGTGTGTTTCTCATCAATTGGCAGATAAGTAGTTACACCAAGTGCACGTCCGCGAGGAATGATAGTAACTTTGTGAACCGGATCGGCTTCCGGAATCATTTTTGCCACAAGCACGTGTCCAGTCTCGTGATAAGCTGTCATTTCTTTTTCTTTTTCAGAAATGATGAGACTCTTACGTTCCATTCCCATCATTACTTTATCTTTTGCTTCTTCAAAATCGTTCATCTCCACTTGCTTTTTGCTTTTGCGTGCGGCAAGCAGTGCTGCTTCGTTTACCAGATTGGCAAGATCAGCACCGGACAATCCAGGAGTTCCCTTTGCAAGAACTGCAACATCAACATCCGGTCCGAGAGGGATTTTTCTTGTGTGAACTTTTAAAATGCCTTCTCTCCCCTTTACATCAGGTCGATCAACGACAACTTGCCGATCGAATCGACCAGGTCTGAGTAAAGCAGGATCTAAAATATCTGGTCTATTCGTAGCTGCGATAATTATTACACCACTGTTCTGTTCAAATCCATCCATCTCGATCAATAACTGGTTTAAAGTCTGTTCGCGCTCATCATGGCCTCCGCCAAGACCAGCACCGCGCTGACGACCTACTGCATCAATTTCATCGATGAAAACTAAACATGGTGCACTCTTCTTTCCTTGTTCGAATAAATCTCTGACACGACTTGCACCGACACCTACGAACATTTCAACAAAGTCAGCACCGCTGATCGAGAAGAAAGGAACGCCAGCTTCACCGGCAACTGCGCGCGCAAGAAGTGTTTTTCCAGTTCCAGGAGGTCCAAGCAGCAAAACGCCTCGCGGTATTCTTCCGCCAAGCGCTTGAAATTTATTTGGTTCCTTCAGAAATTCAATTATTTCCTGCAGTTCGTATTTTGCTTCATCCGCTCCAGCGACATCTTTGAAAGTAACCTTCGGCATATTTTCATTAAAAACCTTTGCACGGCTTTTACCGAAGTTAAAAATCCCGCGAGATCCGCCGCCGCCTCCTTGCATGCGGCGCATAATTAAAATCCACACGCCAAAAATTATTATCCATGGAAGAATTGTTAAAATGGCTGTCCACCATGAAGAATCTTTTTCTTCAAATGTGAAATCTATTTTCTTTTCCTTCCACAAATTAATATTCTCAACTGAACCAGCTTCAGGAATAAACACCATAAACTTTTTACTTTTAACTGACCGGTCTTTAGTGACTTTCAGCAGTTCTTCTTCTTTAAGTTTACCGTGAAAGTAGTAATTGTTGATCTCCGATTTTGAGATGACTGCACTTTCGATTTTATCTTCGTTGAGAAGTCTGAGATATTCTGGATAATTGATCTCAACTTCGCTTACTTCATTGGAGCGAAACATTTGCATCACTATGATCGCTGCAACAATTACTCCGCCCCATCCGAAAACGAGTCTTAGAATTTTTGACCAGTCAAAGTTCTCATTTCCTTTTTTAAATTCCGGCTTCTTACCTTTATTCTGAAAGAGATTTTTCTGTTCTTTTTTATTGTCTTGTTTTTTTTGTTCTTCACTCATTCTATAAAAACCTATTTACCATTAATTAAAGCATATATTGATTTCAAGTTACGATACTTCTGAGAATGGTCGAGTCCGTAACCGATCACAAATTTATTTGGAATAATAAAACCAATGTAATCTAATTTAACATTATATTTTGTTGCTTCAGACTTGTGAAGCAATGTAACAACTTTTATCGAACGCGGATTATGATCCTCAATTAGTTTCTTCATATAATCAATTGATAATCCAGTATCCACAATATCTTCAACAATCACAATGTCTCTATTTTCAATTTGACAGTTCAATTCTTTCAAGAGGGTAACTTTTCCGCTTGAAATTTTGGCATCGCCGTAACTGGAAAGTTTCAGAAAATCTACTTCGCAATCGATAGAAATGTTTCGAATTAAATCAGCAAAAAATATTACCGATCCGTTTAGGACGCCGATGAATATCGGGAGACTATCTTTATAGTCTTTACTCAACTGTTTACCGAGTTCGGCAACTCTGCTGCCTATTTTTTCTTCACTGAGAAGAACTTCAAACACATCTCCATCAATATGGATTTTATCACTATTGTAACTCAAACTCGTACCTTATTTTTGTATGTAAAAATTTCCTTGTGGATTTTGAAATTTTATATTTATCAGAAAGCCTCACTCCGCAAACCCAAATAATTTCACTGCCATCGCATAAAACCAAAATGTTTTTTCTGACCGAGTGGAGTATTTTGCTATTAGTCAACAGGTCGCTTACCTTTTTCATTCCTTTCATGCCTAAGGGCTGAATTTTATCACCCATTTTCCATTTTCGAAGAAAAAGTCCGTGTTTTACTTTACTAAAATCAATCACTTCGGAAAAGCGGTCTTGATTAAGAAGATGTTTTTCCTCACTCAGTTTAGTATCGAACGAAAAATATGTTCCACTTAATCGTTTACCAATATGTAAGGTTTTTCCATCAAATGAAGGACCATTAGATTTTTTGATAACGATAGACCTTTCTTCTCGAACTGCTTTCAATCCACCGGACATTTCTATTGTAGTACCTTTAGATTGAGTTTTAAGAAGCATCACTCTTTCCAGCTCGCTAAAAGTTGGCTGAATATCAAATTTTTGCTCAATTCTCTGAACCAGAAGGTGCATCATTATTGTTTCAAAATAGTCTATCCGTTTAGAAATATCAAGAACGATTGAATCGCCCGATTCAGTGATAAATCCTTGCATTTGTTTTGTATGAGAATCAAAATATTTTTCATACTGACGAATAAGATGTGAAAATCGTAACAAAGTTTCTGGAAGATTTGGATTAATTTCTTTTAAAACTGAAACGACTTTGTTCCTAATGATATTACGCCTGAAAATATTTTCTTTATTTGTATTGTCAATTCGAAATTTTGCATCAACTTCATCCAAATATTTTAAAATCTCTTCCTTACTCAAGCAAAGTATGGGCCTGATTATTTTATTGCGTCTTAATGGAATACCGGCAATCCCTTTTAATCCTGTCCCGCGGACGATATTCAAAAGAACCGTTTCAATATTATCGTCCGCAGTATGAGCAGTTGCGATCTTACTCGCTTTAGTTTCTTTACTAATTCTATTCAGAAATTCATAGCGTAATTCCCGTGAAGCTTCCTCAATCCCAATTTTTTTTGCTTTCGAATAGAATTTCACATTAACCTTTGATGTGTGTAGCTCAATCTGAAGTGTCTTGCACAATCTTTTAACAAACTTTTCATCCTCATCCGAATCTTTTCCACGCAGCGAATGATTAAGATGTGCAGCAGAAATCTTGAGATCATATTTTTTTCTAAGCTGATTAAGTATAAGAAGCATCGCAACTGAATCCGGCCCGCCGCTTAAAGCGACAAGAATAGTATCTCCGTTTTCAACCAATCCATTTTTATCAATGAACTTCTTTACTTTTTCGATCAAGCTTTTCAATTCGCACTCTTAATATTAATCATGTAATCATAAATCATTCTTGAAACTTCAGCGATAACATCACTTCCCATCTTAACGTCACTAAGTTCCTTTGAAAGAATGACAAGAATATATTTTCTCCCATCCGGCAAAAAGACAATTCCGCTGTCGTGCTCAACATTACTGATACTCCCTGTTTTGTGAGCAACCATAACGTCTTCCGGCAAAAGTTTTGGAATTTTAGTTTTGAACTTTTGGTCTAGCAAAACAGTAATTATTTCTTCACAAATTTTAGGATCAATCCAAGTTCCCTCAGCGATTGCATTATAAATAATCAAAAGATCATTTGCTGTTGTTGTATTGTTCAATCCTAAATTATAAGCTTTAATATCTTCAACTCCGCGAAGAACATTTATTTTATCTGCACCGATCTGCTGCATAGAGTTTGTTACATTTGGCGCGCATACCAACTCTATTAAAATGTTGGTTGCAAGATTGCTGCTTACTGTAATCATATCATAAACAAGCTGATAGATAGTTCTTTTTTGACCTATGAATTTGTAAAGTTCCTCGCCGCCATCATCGGCTAATTCCATCTGATAAATCGAACTGTCGACAATACTGTGAAATTCATTTTTTATGAGAATTGAATCGGTTAATTGAAATTTTCTATCGCGAGCTTGTTTATAAACTTCCATCATTATAGGAGTTTTCATCGTGCTTGCTGCGTGGAAATTTTCATGAGGATTTATCATGATTGCATTTGATGGATTTCTAACTTCTTGAAATGCAAGTGCAAACTTTCCTTCTATCGAGTTGAATTCATTAAGAATATCTTTCTTAAGCTCAGATAAATTGGCCTTCATGTTCTGACCTTGAAGAATATTAATTGATAAAAAAAACATCGCTATGATTTGTGAGCTACAAATTTTCATTTTTGAAAACCAGTAATAGATCGTCTCCAAGTTTTTCTGTTTTACAGAATTTCAATCCATTCTTCCTTGTATCATTAAAATTTCCTAGTGTGAAGGCGGATCCAAATCCATTTCCAACAAACTTTGGGACTAAAATATTATTTAATTCATCGAAAAGATTTTGCCTGATAAATGAAGAAAAGATCTGTCTCCCCCCTTCAACCAATAATGAGGATAAATTTATCCTGCCAAGTTCAGCTAAAACTGAATCAAGATTTAGAGATTGATGAGGATTCCTCTTCGCATAAATAACTCGAGTTCCTCTCTTTTCAAGAGAATCTCCCTTTTTACTTCCCTCCATGTGACTGCCTGCAATAATTATTGTAAGTTCTCTCTGCTCATCGCGAAACAATCGAAGGTTTGTCGGAAGACTCAAATTTGTATCAAGTACAATCCTATATGGCTGCCTTTGCTTTGAATTTTTCACTTTCAGAGAAGGATTTTCAATTCTTGCAAGATTTCTCCCAATGAGAACTGCATCGTATTCATTTCTCAATTCATAAATGAAATTCTTCGTCTCTTGGCATATCCATTTGTTCTTTCCTTTCGAACTGCAGGTAAGCGCGTCATCCAATGAACGGATAATTCTCAATGTAACATAAGGTATATTCGATTGATTATATTTCATTGCGAATTTATTTAGTTCTTCAGCTTCATCCTTCAAAATTCCCGTTTCAACTTGAATGCCATGATTACGAAGTTTGCTTATACCCTTCCCCTCAAACATAGGATTCGGATCAAGCATCGAGACAACAACTTTTTTCACTCCCGATTTTATTATTTCATCTGCACAAGGAGGAGTTTTTCCGAAATGTGTACATGGCTCAAGAGTTAAATACAATGTTGAATTCTTTGCTTTGCTCCCTGCTTTCTTTAGCGCGGAAATTTCTGCATGTGGACTTCCGAATGATTTATGAAATCCTTTTGAAATGATATTTCCATTTTTAACAATAACAGCTCCCGATAAAGGATTTGGAGAGACTCTCCCTTTACCTTTAAGAGCTTCGTTAAAACATATACTGATAAATTCTTTTGGTAATGCCATTCGATTCGATGGCTTTATTAAAATTATTTTGAGATTTCTAAAACTTCGAATTCCATTATTCCGGCTGGAACGTTTACTTTTACAACTTCGCCGAGTTTTTTACCCAACAATTCTTTTCCGATCGGTGAAGTTACAGATAGTTTCCCATTATCGTAATCGGCTTCTTCTGGAGATACTAAATGATAAGCATGTGTTTTACCGGTTTTTTTATTCTTCACTTTTATTTTTGTAAGGATTCGTACTTCGTCTGTTGCTAGATTCGATGTATCAATCACTTGAGCACGCGAAAGAACTCCTTCAAGTTTGACTATTTTTAGTTCCATTAAACCCTGCTCTTCTTTTGCTGCATCATATTCAGCATTTTCTGATAAATCCCCATGTGACCGTGCATCAGCAATTTTCTGTGCGATCTCACGCCTGCCATCAGTCTTTAATTTATTGACTTCTTGTTCAATTTCAAGAAGCCGTTCTCTCGTTAGATAAACTAATTCTCCCATACGAAACCTAAAATTACTAATTGATAAAAAAAATTAGCCACTTCCACACATAGGGAAATGGCTAAATCTGATGCAAACTTATAAAAAATCGCCAATGAAGTCAAGGTTTTGCGTAATTCAGTAAATAATTTCCATCTTATTTTATTATCTATTATATTATCAAAGCGGTTATAAATTAGAGGAGAACAAAATGAAAACATTCATTCTAATGACCAAACTTTCCCCGGAAATTTCTAAACATATGAAAGATAGAGCCAAAATTGGCAGAGAATGGCTCGATCAGGTCAAGGAGAAATGTCCGGAAGTTAAATTCATTGCTCATTATGCACTTTTGGGAAATTACGACTTCCTTGATATTTACGAAGCCCCTGATGAAGAAACGGCTGCAAAAGTTTCTATGATCAGTCTATCTAATGGAGCTTTTAATGCTGAAAGTCTTGTCGCCATTCCATATAAAAGATTTTTGGAATTAGCGAAAGAAATATAAATGAACCTCCGTGCCTTAAGCAGCAGGGTATCATTTCGGATAACAATATTTTGTTTGCGCCTTGAGCGGCGGGGAATTTAGCCCTACCAACTCGTCCGCCGAAGCGAAACGCTAAGGCGGATTAAACCTGAAGGTTTCTGAGAATTAGATTAAAACTTTCAGGTTTGATTTAATCTCATTTTATAATGATCATTTTTTTTGTCTCAACATATTCACCAGCACGAAGCTGATAGAAATAAATCCCGCTGGGCAATTGAGAATTGAAAATTGAGAATGGAGAATGATGTATGCCAGTATCAAGTTCTTCATTAACCAATGTTGCGACTTCTCTCCCCAGTATATCATAAACTTTCAACGTTACATGGCTGAAAGCTGAGAGCTGAAAGCTGATAACTGTACTCGGATTAAACGGATTCGGATAGTTTTGAAATAGCTTGAATTCATTTGGAATAGTGGCTGTATTATCTTCGTCTTCAATTCCAGTGGTTGTTCCAAAATTACTGCGATATTCATCAAATGCATTTTGTACAAACCATCTACCAATGTGAACCGAATTTATTGCATTTGTTCCTCTTCCAACAATATAAGCGACAATGATATCAATCGGTTTGTTGAGTTCAAGTGAAAATGGACCTGTATTGAACATATATCTATTATCTGTTGGAGAATTATTTATCCATCCAAAATTTGTAACTGGATCCCCTGAGTACATGAATCGAGGATTAACCAATGCACAATTCACCCCGCCTAAGACGCTGCCGTATGGAAAAGTGCACGGATTGACTATTTGTCCATCTCTGTTAAATCCATGCATATAATTTCTAGCTTGAAATCTAGTACCTGGATCACCTTGGGTTGGGTGCGAACTCATATAATGCACGAATGAATTTGGAGAAATGTTTTTGTATCCAGCAAATTTTTTCAGACCAAAGTTTTGTCCCAAATAATTATACGCAGTATCGAGATTATTTCCGGTGTAAATC
>VGVX01000045.1 GCA_016873845.1 Ignavibacteria bacterium | reverse complement strand
TGGTTATTTGTTCGCACTTCTTTTAATCGACCTTGTATATCGTAATCGTACCAAAAGTAGAAATCATTCTCAATGGTTTGTTTTACAAGATTACCTTGATGATCGTATTCGTTTATTATTCGCTTCCAAGGATTAGAACCAAACTTTACCCAAAGGTTTTTTACTCTGCCGAGATGGTTGTATGTGAAAACTTTGTAGTTCCAGCTTTCATTAACTTTATCCCTGAATGCAATAGCAGTAAGTCTACCTTTTATGTTTCCACTTTTAATTGAATCCGGGTTTATCGGATCTGGCATCGCTGCAAAGACTCCAGTTTTTTGATACTTATCGTACATTCGGACTGTTAAATAATTTCCCTCTTCACCTTCAAATGAGTCGTTATAATTTCTATCTGGGTTAAGTTGGTCAAAACCGTAGTTTGAATAGATTCCGCCTGTCAAAACGGGTCTATTAAATAAATCGTATGTATTAAAAATCAGTCCCCGTTCACTGCTTGGGCTCCCGGTATTTAATGTAAATCTTAAATTTCTAAACCTATCGTATTTGTACTTTGTCGTACCATCGTCAGTCGCAGTTTTTTGTTTTACATTTCCGAAGTCGTCGTATTCATAATAAGTATATTTGCCGCCCGGTGTTTTAACGGAAATTAATTGATTTATTCTGTTGTAATTAAAAATAGTTGGTGGCAGACTGCCTTGCCTTTCAGCAATTATATTGCCTGCTTTATCAAAGTAGGTTTCCTTTGTGTTCTGCTCTTCATCGTAAAATTTTCTCCACTCAAAAAATTGCTTACCATCTATTTCACCACTTTCATAATAATACTCAAATTTTTGTTTTGGTGAAGTTATGAGCGTATCGATAAAAGACGTTTCAATTGGATTCGAAAAGTAGTTGTATTTATAAAACTCTTTTCGGCTTTCGCCGTCCCTTAATTCTGATTTTAATCCCATGTAATTATAATTGGTTTCGGCTTTTGACTCGAATATTAAGCTCTCATTTTTAATAGATATTTTTCGCTGCTGTCCAAAAGAATCGTACTCGTCTGAAGTTATCATGCTTTTCGGACTCTTGCCCGAGAAGTTTAATCGCCGTGTCGTTGTAATAGTATTATCAAAGTCGTTATAATCAAAAAGTATAGAACCTTTAGAATTTGATAATTCTATTGATTGAACTGTGTAAGAAATATCAAGCATTGGAACAGAATCAGATGAGCAGTTAAAATTAAACTTTTTGTATTCATGATTTTGGGATACCATTAATAAACTCGTACTGAACATAAAACCATAAAGTGTATCTCCGTTAAGTTTTAGGTCGTTCAATATATTTTTAATATCGATTATCATTTTACTGTTTGGATCAAAACTAAAGGAAATGGAGCCTGAAGTTGCATAAACTTTTTTATTTAGTTGATAAGGCTCTTTTATACCCATTATATTGACTCTTCTATTCTGATCCGGAGTCGTTTCAAATGATTTAGTATAAAAAATAAGATTTGCATTAAATATGGTATCGATGTTTCCCGAGGGCATTCTATCAATTAAAAAGGTAAAATAGTTCCACTTTGAAGCTTCGGTAGGTCGTTCTGGCTCTATTCCGCCGAGGTCTTCATCCATAACAAAACAATGATTTTCACTTATTTCATTTTGATTTCGTACAGAGAATCTTTTATCTGTCGGTTTAAGTTCTAATAAATGGGTAATAGTTGTATCGAGCTGGGGCAATGAACCGACTAAAAAACTTTCTGGAAGGGAAGCTTTTTTAATACGATTCAACTTATCGTAGCTAAACTCAGAATAATTACGATTTGCATCTACTTCAAATCTTGTAAATTCGGAAGCATAATACGAATTAAAATAACGCAAAGTATCTGTATCAATTATATATTCCGTTAGAAATGGTTTTGTTTGGTAACCAAAATGCATGCTCGCTCTCAGCTCAATCGAACCATCAGTTTTAATCCAATGAGAATAAACTGTATCGCGAAATTTCAAATCTTTAATTGTATCAGGCTTCGGATAATAATGTTTGATAATTAAATTTTTATCGTCTCTTGTGTTCTTAAGCATTCCGGAGAAATGATAATTTTCATTTTTGGAATAATAGCTGAAATCCTTGTGCGTTTCTCTAATATCAGAGAAAATCTTTTCCCTCTGAAGCTTACCTTTAAACTCACCGCTCAGGTGATAAAAATTTTCTTTTTGTGATTTAATTAGATTTCCAGAGTAAATCCTCTCCTTTTTAATGTCCCCTAATTTAAAATAAAATAAAGTGTCTAAATACTGAGATAGATTAGGAATGAAATTAAAATATTCTATTGACGTTATTAAATTCTGAGGGTCGATTTTCGTTTCTTGCTTTTTGGTATGCTTGAACATTTCTGGAAGAGTTAACAAAGAATCGTATTGGTAGTTGAAGGTTGTAGTCTTTGTTCTTGTGATGTTATTTCGGGTAATCGACTCGCTTAATGTATCAAGCCAGAAATGGCCTGTAAATGCGTTTGTGTAATTTTTCCATCCCTTTGACCATACATATTTGTTATCAATTAAGTATATGCCATCATTTATGCTTTCTCTTTCAAGCTTAATAATAGAATTAAAGTCAGTTTGGTAGTATGCTCGAAATGCAATTCTGTATCTTGAGAAAGATTTAACCGTCGTGATTGTATCAGGCGATGAAAACTTAAGGGTCGTCCGATTATATTTCGTTATTATAGTTTTGATTTCAGTTGCTACAGTATCTCTTTGGTCGTAAAGTGAACTCCCATTTTTATAGATATAATTAAACTTTTCTTCGAAAATTAAATTTGTATTGTTTTTGAAGGTGTTATAGGATTTTCTTTCTTTTAACATGAAATTAGTTTGGTTATCTCTATAGGCATAGTTCATATTATGCGTGTTGCAATAACCATATCTATCACTCGCAACACCAAAATCAATAGGTGAATAATTTTGATTTGAATTGAAAGGTTTATTGAAAAATGAAAATTCGGAAATTCTTTTATTGTAGTAATTTGTTTTATATAATAGATAAACGGGCTGGTTAAAACTAAAGTCGCTCAAGTACTTAAAATCTCTTGACGTTGTATCGTAAATAAAGACGTCTGTTCTGTTTAAATTGTCAGATATGCTGTGAATGTACTTAATCTTGGTATGTGCACGGTTTGGACTTCTGTTAGTATCATTAATCCCAGAAGACCCGGCTAACTGTGTTATTAATGCATATAAGAACTCTTCGTTATCTCTATTTGTGACTTTGACAGCAGCTAAGTGCTGCTCACCAAAATATTCATAAGTTGTATAATCTACAGTTAAAATGGTTCTGTTTGCTTTTTGAAAAGCTACATTTGTAAATATTTTCCTGCCATATTGAAATCGCTCGTAATATCCTAGAAATAATGTATCGCCATAATTTGAACAAATCCACTTAAGATACATTGCTTTTGGATTTGTTTGCCCAGAATACATTTTACCGTTGAATTTAACTTGCTCTTCTTCAAAGTAATAAGTTAATCCATCACCAGGCTTATACCACATTTTTCTGAAATGACTTTCTCTTGGTACAACAATCGCATATCCTGTGTAGTCTTTACCCATTTCGTAATAAGTCCCATTCAGAGCGAAAGTATTCGGATTAACTAAAACTCGTTTAGACCCATCAGCCATTAATATTTCGATATAATCATAAATATTTGGTTCTTCGTCGAGTGGTAAAAAATTATTAGTATAGCTGTAACCAGGAATCAAAAGCGGTGTTTCTTCACCTTTTAAGTTTTGGGTTCCACCATTATTGGTTTGTAAATAAAAATTATTTTCAAAATTTAAAGTTTGGACAGCAATCCCTTTCACTCCTATTATCCATTCAGGTGCATTTACAATAAAACCAGCATGCTGCTGCCCTCCAAAATAATGAAATGCTCTATGTTCAACATTAGAATTGTATGTTAATGTTATATCTGTGGTTAATCCATTTGGTAAGTTAACTTTTGTGGAATAGTGAACGGATAGATTTCCATCATATTCAGTAATTATTTCGCTGCCATCTAAAATTATACTATTACTCTGCTTGAATCCGCGTTCGTTGAACTTTTCAGCACTGCTTTGAGGCAGCTCAGATTGTCCAAATAGATTATTAATTAGTAGTAATTTAATAATGAAATATGATTTAGCTTTTATAAGTTACCCCGTTATTTTACGTTATTATTGTTATAGTAACACACTTTCATTTTACATTTTAAAAATATCATAATCAACTGATCGGGAAAATTTTAAGAGCTTGGAAATTTTATGACAGGAGTCTCAAAGACAAATTTGGCTTTTTGTGTTGAAGATTCTCCGAAGGGACTAATTACGATTATCATTTAATCTGATAAATTAATTAATGTGTCCCACTTTTTAGAGTAAATACATTTATCTTTTCCGTGAGATTTTTCTCAAATCAAGCTTAACGGATCAATATCGATCAAGAGCTTAACGCTTGTCGTTCTGAATTTTTTTAAGAATTCTATCTCCGCTGATTTCACGACTTTGTGTAAATAAATTCCAGATGGGTCAAGAGTTCTTTTACTTTTCAAAATTATATGATAGCGATATCGATTGCTCAGCTTTGCAATTGCTGCGGGCGTCGGGCTTAATGTAGTTACTATGTTCTTATCATATTTTATAAGCTTGAAAAAGTCGATTGCGTTTTTTCTTACTTGATTAAGATTAAACCCTCGAAATTCGATCAAAGCAATTTTATAAAACGGAGGATAAAAAGCTGCTTGGCGTTCCTGCAGCTCCTGGAGATAGAAGCCGCTGAAGTCGTGGTTTTTTACAAATTGCAAAACGTAATTTTCCGGTTTGAGAGTTTGGATTATAACTTCACCTTTAAGTTTACTTCGTCCCGATCTACCGGCAACTTGAGTCAGCAGTTGAAAAGTCCTTTCAGCCGACCGAAAATCGGGGAACATCAAGCTTGCTTCCGCAGAGATTACTCCAACCATAGTTACATCCGGGAAGTCCAATCCTTTTGCAACCATTTGAGTTCCAAGCAAAACGTCGTAATTTCCTTGAGCGAACTCTGAAAGTATTTTACTGAACGATCCTTTGTGAGAAGTTGTATCGAAGTCCATTCGAGCAATCCGCAAACCGGGAATTAATTGATCAAGCTCATCTTCAACACGTTGCGTGCCGACTCCTTTATATTTTATTTCAAGACTGCCGCAAGTCGGACAAGCTTCCACTTCTTTTTTCGAGAAGCCGCAGTAATGACAAATATATTCCTTTCTGAAAAAGTGATATGTCATCGTGACCGAACAGTTTTTGCAGGTTTCTGTGTAACCGCAATCGGGACAGATGATGTAAGTAGCAAATCCTCTGCGGTTCTGCAGGAGAATTACTTTTTCTTTTTTTTCTATTTTATCTTTGATGCGGTCGATCAACGTCTGCGAAAAAACACCGTACAGCCGTTCTTCCTTTTTTTCTTCAATGAGATTTACAAAAGAAATTGAGGGCAGGATTGCATCATCGATTCGCTTCTTCAGTTCGATCATTGTGTACTTTTTTTGCTGTGCATTGAAATAGCTTTCCATCGAGGGAGTAGCCGAGCCGAGAATTACTACTGCGTTCTCAATCGCAGCTCGTACAACTGCCGCATCTCTCGCATTATAAAAGGGAACAGATTCGTTCTGTTTGTACGAATGATCATGCTCTTCGTCTACGACTATTATTCCCACATTTTTCAACGGAGCGAAAATTGCAGAACGCGGCCCAACAACGATTTTATATTCTTGGTTGATGATCGCGCGCCATTCATCGAATCTTTCCCCGAGCGATAAACGGCTGTGAAGCACGCCAACCTGCTCGCCGAAATAATTTTTTATTCTTCGTATGACTTGAGGAGTAAGTGAAATTTCCGGAACTAAATAAATTGCCGTTTTGCCTTTTTTCAATGCTTCATTTATTAGTTCAAGGTAGACTTGAGTTTTCCCGCTTGCCGTAACTCCATGCAAAAGAAATGTTTTGAATTGACCGCCGTCAATCGTTTCATTTATAATATTAAAAGCATTTTGCTGTTCATCGGTTAGGATCAGACTCTTTTTCTCTTCGTCATAGCTTTCAATGTACTCACGCTTAATTTCAACTTCTTTACTTGTTATAAGTTTTTTCTTAATCAGCGCTTTGAGTATTTGTGTGGAAGCTTTTGTCTTTTCGAGCAAATCTTTTTGAAACATCGATTTATCTTTTGCTGTGAAAAGAGTAACGAGAACATCCACTTGCTTCGGAGCGCGTTTTTCAATTGCTGAAAGAACTGTCGAGAATTCTTCAGCTGACATTTTCTTTAGTTCAATTAAATTTTCTGTCTTAATGCCGACTTTCGGTTTTTGCTTTTCGACAAAAACAGTGCACAGTCCCTTTTCTTCTGCTTTATTGAGATTGTAGTTTAAGTTCTTACCGCCGGTAGCTTTGAATTTCTTTTTGAGTTCATTTATTGAAAATTCTTTTTTTGATGATAGAAGGGCGAGAAGTTTCGAATAATTTGAAGTCTTGTTTTCAAGTTTTTCTAATTCATCAATGATAGGTTCTGAATCGGCAACAATAGATTTTTTGCTTTCAACATCCGAACCATACGGTACCGCCGCTTTTAAGACTTCACCGAGTGAAGAGAAATAATATTCACCAACCCATTTTGAGAACTTAAACAGCTTATCATCGAAAATCGGTTTTGTGTCGAGAATGTCTTCAATAGCTTTCAACTCTTTAACACTAACATCAAGCTTATCAGAAATTCCGATTATGAAACCAGTAAGAATTCTTTTTCCAAATGGTGCAACTGCTCTCACTCCAATTTTCGCAAGGTCTGTTAATTCATCCGGAATTTTATAATGAAAAGATTTTTCGAATGGGAGAGGGAAAACTATTTCAGCAAATTTTGGTGTCACTGTTATTCAACTGAATGAATAATTGAGACCTCATCTATATGCTCAAAATCTTTATGGTTAAGTGTTGCGATCCGATTGATATTATTCAGAAGCATGATTGAAACTAATTCGATGTCGAAAACACGATTCCCGATAGGTTTATATTTTTCTAATAGAAGTTCAAAAATAGAAAGACTTTTAAAATTGGCAAAAAGGATCGTTATGTTTTTTTTCATTTCAAAGTAAAATCTATTTACAATTGTGTGATCAAATTTGTATTTAGTAGTCACTGCAAATAATTCAGATAAGTTTTTACTTGCAGTAAATAGATTGTTATTTGGACTTTCTAAAATTCTTCGCGACAGATCATGAAATTTTGAATTTTGATCGAGAGCGTAAAGGAAAACATTCGTGTCCACAAAGAGACTATTCATAAGCTGCATCTCTAATGTTTTTATTGTCGAGTATTCCTTTAAGGGAAAGAGCGCCGAGAACAGTCCATTCCTTTTTGTTTAATTTATCAGTTTGAATTTCGGTAACACAAACCTCAACGTCTTTACCTAGAAGATTACCAGGATTTTCAATCTTTATAATATTGGACTTTAACTTTGTTTTAAATTTAATGGAAGTCATATTAACACCATTTGATTTTGAGTAAAGTTAGAAAATTAGATTAAAAGTTACTACTCTGAAATTATAATTGGGAATTCACAGAGCAGAGTTTCAACGAATGATTATTTTACTGGAAAATTTGATTTATTTATTAAAATGGGATTATAAATGTTGAAATTTCGTTTTATGAAACCGCTGCCTCAAGCAAGGTCAGTTTTGCTTCATCAACGTTCAGCATAGCTCGGATACCGATTGGGATTGTAAATTTATCTTTTACATGTCCGAACGATAAACCGTAAATGGCTGGAATGTCCAAATAGCTTAATCTGTCGATCAAAACTTCACGCAAGTTGAATGTTGTTTCAAAACTTGGATTATCTCTCCTCTGTTCACAGTTTGAAAAAACGCCCAAAGCAATTCCCGCACACTCTTTTAATTTTCCAGAGTTAATTAGTTGGGTTAGCATTCTGTCAATCCGATATGGCTCTTCACCGACTTCTTCAATGAATAGAATTTTGTCCTTCAAATCGAAATCGAACTCGGTTCCCAAATGAGTAATCAATAATGAAAGATTACCTCCTATCAACTCACCTTCAACTTTTCCGGGAATGATTTTGAGTACTTCTTTGACCGAACTAAAATCATTTCGATGAGGCGGAAGTTCATTCGGTGAAGACATTTCAACAATTTCTTTTCCCTCTACAAGAATTTCATTGAAATACTTCAGCGAGAAATCATTGAAAGTCGAGATACCAACCGGACCGTGGAAAGTTACAATCCTTGATTTCAAAAATATTGCGATCAGAAGCGAAGTAATGTCGCTGTATCCAATTATGATCTTTGGATTTTTTCTTATCAGCTTGTAATCCAAGTAGGGAAGTATTCTCGGAGTTCCGTACCCTCCTCGCGCACAAAGAATTACGTTAATATCATTCCGTGAAAACATTTCATGAATATCGCTCACTCGATCGTTATCAGTCCCACCAAGATAACCAAATTTATTCAATACATTTTTTGCCGGAACTCCTTCATATCCAAGTGAGCTTAGCAGTTCGATGATCTCGTCTAATTCTTTTTGCGTGATAAAACTTGCGGGTGCAATAATTCCAATTTTGCTTTTGGGTTGTAATCGTCTCGGTTTGAGTAGAGGAAGTGTTATATCAATTCCATCACCAGCAACGGCATTTTTTAGAGAAATCGGGATGAAAGAAGATCCCGCGGCAGTAACTGAAACTTGTTTTAAGAATCTTCTTCGGCTTGATTTCATTTGGACTTGTAATTTAGTACTTCACTTAACTCTTTGTTGAATTCATCGAAATCCCTCATCCCAAGAATGTATTTCTGTTGTTTTCCAGTCTTATCAAAAATAAAAGTTGCCGGAATGGCTCCGTTCCACTTTTTATTTATGAAGTTTATTAAGTCTTCGACGTCATCAAAGTCATTTACATAAATTTTAAAATTTGCCTTATTCTTTTTTAGGAATGGAATAATTTTTGAATCAACTTCATCTGGAAAGTCCACACTTAATCCAATGAAATCAACTTTCGATTTTTTGTATTTATCAGCCAGTTTAACTAGATCTGGAAACTCTTCCTTGCAAGGTGCACACCAAGTTGCCCAAACATTAAGAAATAAAACTTTGCCATCCCGATTCTTAATGATTTTCTCGAGTGAACTTTGGTTTATTTTTTCAACTTTGTAATCGGAATTTGTATCCGATTTTATTCCTGCTGAAAATCCAAAATTCACTGCAATCGTAAATGCAAAAAATAAAATCATATTTACAATTTTCATTTTGAGATCCTTTTTATTGTACAACCGAAAGCTTTTGTCTTTTTCACTTCAACTTCTTTTCCGGAGAGAACATTTTCAAGAGCATTTATTAAATCGTTGCTTTTTATTTCGTTGGCCCGGCGGGAGTCATCAATTCTTCCGTGATAGAGAATTTCGAAATCCGAATTCAAGACGTATATTTCCGGAGTAACTGTTGCTTGTAGTTTGTCGGCGATGACATTGTTTGCATCTTTAAGAACCAAAAAGTTAAAATTATTCTTCTCGTTATGCTCGCGGATTTCATCTACCGACTCCTGCTTGTTTGAATTTATTCCGATGAATGAAATCCCTTTGGCTGAAAAATCCGCCGAAATCTTGACCATCCGTTCGTTGTAGTCGTTTGATATAGGGCATTGAGTTGCAATGAACATCAATACAATTGCTTTCGAATCCTTGAATTCTTCTAATGAGTGATAATTTCCGCTCACATCGGCGAGCGTGAAGTTTTCGACTTTTAAGATTTCCTCGGATGTAACATTCTCATTCTTTTCGTCTCCGACAGCACAGTTTGTTAATTGAAATGCTAGAAATACTGACAGAAGGTATTTAAACATTTTATCTCCTTTTTTGAAAACTTAAACAAGTATAAAAATTATAAAGTTTCGTTTAATTTGTTAGTGAATTAATTCATCGATAATATGTTCTCTGCCGATAAGGTCGTCATAGGTTTCTCTCACTCTAGTGACAAAAAATTTATCATTGTCGACGATAACTTCAGGCACTCGTCTTCTTGAATTATAATTTGAAGACATCACCGAACCATAAGCTCCGCACGACATAATTGAAATCAAATCACCTCGGTTCAGCTTCTGAAGAGAACGATCCAAAGCGAGAAAATCTCCGGTTTCGCAAACGGGTCCGACCACATCGTAAATAATTGGTTCCGAATTCGATTGTTCAACAGGCAGAATATGATGATATGCACGGTAAAGTGCAGGCCGGAGCAAATCATTTACTGCCGCATCAATGATCAAAAAATTTTTTTCCCGGTGTTCTTTTGTAAATAAAACTTTCGAAACTAATGCACCCGAATCGGCGGTCAAATATCTTCCCGGCTCCATGAAAATTTTGCAGTTCGATTCTTTAAGTAAGGGATAGATTGCATCGGCAAACTCTTTAGCTGAAGGAGAATATTCTGAGTTGTATTGCACACCAAGTCCTCCGCCAATGTCAAAGTGAGTCAAATGAATTCCGGTTTCACGAAGCTTTTGGATCAGTTTATTCACTATTTTTATCGCATCTTGGTAGACAGATAGTTCGGTGATTTGAGAACCCAGATGCATATCGATCCCAATAACTTCAATATTTGATAGATTAACTGCAAACTTAAAAGCTTCAATAGCGGCATTTTCATCAATGCCGAATTTGCTCTCATAAAGTCCGGTGGTGATGTACGGATGAGTTTTCGGATCGACGTTTGGATTTATTCGAATTGCAATTCGTGCTTTCTTATTTTCCGAAATAGCGAGTCTGTTCATCAATTCCATCTCCTGGACGGATTCGGCTTTAAACAAGAAAATTTCGTGTCGCAATCCCATCATAATTTCATCTTCGGTTTTACCAACTCCAGTAAATAGCAAATCTTTCGGATCGGCTCCGATCTTCAAGGCGCGAAATAACTCTCCGCCCGAGTTCACATCCAAGCCTGCACCCAAGCTGTAAAAAAGTTTCATTAGTGAGAGATTGGAATTCGATTTAACGGCAAAAAATATTTTATAATCCAAAAGGTTGAATGAATTTCTAAACTCATTATATCGGTCAACACACGACTTTTTGCTGTAAACGTAAAATGGCGTACCGACTTCCGCTGCGATTGAATTTAAACTTACTTTTTCACAAAATAACTTATTATTTTTATATGAGTAATTTTCGAACTGCATGAATTTCTCAAACTTTGGGAAACAAAATAAGAAAATTAAAGGAAGTTTTTTATGAAAACTCAAATTAAATATCTCATCTCCATTTTGTTATTATCGCTTTTACTATGTTATTGCGGGAAAAGGTCTGATCATGAAGAGACTTCAATTTCAGATATGCTCGAGTATCTTCGAGAGAATGATTTTTCAATTGGCGAAGTTATGGATTATCCAATTCTAGCCATACAAAATTGCAAAGAGGGAAGGATGGTTAAAATTAACAAAGAAACGGTAATTATTCTTGAGTTTACAACTAAAGAAACTTCGTCTAGATATGCATTGACTTATGCCGGCACCGAGAAGAGTTACAAAACTTACTCAGTCGGCAGGTTTGTCATCAGAAGCGAAGACTCGTACGACGTAGGGAAAGCAGTGAAGGAAAAATTAGTTTTATTTTAGCTTTCCCTTCGCCGACAAACCAATGACTTAAAAATCGATTTTAACTTGCTATTTTTCTTAGTACCAAAAATGAAACTGCAGTACGAATGCATCATTTTTAATGGAGTTGGGATTCTCTAGGTTAATTCGATACTGCGGTCGAATTTCTACAAAACTGAATGGATGGAATTCAAATCCGATAATTAAATGCGAAAAATTCGAATCAGCTTTTTCTGTAACCGGAACAAATCGATCATATCTGAAAACAGCATCTAAGCTTTTCATCAGTTTATAACTGACTTCCAGCATCATCGCGTTGCTCGTTGTTTGGCTTGACATATAATTATTAATGACATCGTACTCACCTAATAATGTCAGTTCGCCGATGGCAAATCCAAAAAACCCGGATATCATTTTTACTTCTAGAGAATCACGATAAACGCCAAAAGAACCCCCAGTCAAGAGATTAATACTTCCAAGTTGAGGTGTAAACTCGATTCGTGTTGTATAAGTTGGATCGGTCAAGAAGGGAAAGTTGCTCTGTCCAGCACTCATTGTTAAAAAAGCTAAATCAGAAAAATATATGCCTGCTTCGATTCCTGTTTCAATATAGAATGGATTGTAAATCATCCCTTGACGAGTGCCAGAAGAAAAAAGTAAATTAAAATCGCCTCCCTGTGTGTAAGAAGTATGATCGTCAAGACGAATTCCGAATGCAGGAGTGAAAGAACCAATCTTCAGATAACTATTGTTTGGAAAAATTTTTAGTAGCCCATAACCCTCCCAAATTCTTTGAATGAAATCATATTTTCCAATTAAATTAATCTCTTCGCTGAGATTTACGTTCGTGTAGAATGCCCCGGACATTTTATGGAAATCAGATTTTTTCAATTCTTGCGAATATAGATATTGAGTTCTTAAATCGAATCCGAAAGAAATATTTTCATTTAGATAGGGGCTCATCTCAAATTCGCGGGGTGAAAAAATGGCGAGATTCTTTCCGTAGCCCCAACCTTCTTCGCTGCGAATAATTCCGCCGGTCGGGTTTGAATGGCAATCGATGCACTGGAATCCAGTTTTAAGCGCATATCGGGGGAGTGAGATGCTTTGGTTGATCAATAAAAATGTAAGTGCAATAGTAAAAAAATAAGTTGATTTCATTTCATCCTCTAAATTGTAAATGCTCAAACATAAAAATGGGGGATTAAGTTTCACTCAAACTTTAAAAGTTAAACCATTATATTCACCAAAAATTTCGGAGAATAAAATTATGTTTTTTC
Source organism: Ignavibacteria bacterium (assembly GCA_016873845.1). NCBI lineage: Bacteria > Pseudomonadati > Ignavibacteriota > Ignavibacteria > Ignavibacteria bacterium. The sequence goes on along the minus strand of VGVX01000045.1, from coordinate 9,932 downwards.
ACGCATTACTTTTGGTATTACATGTTCTGTCAGCAGTAATATGGCTAGGCTTTTTCCCGGTTGAGATCTTCATGCGTAGAGGTATTCTTAAGAAACTTGAAAACATTAATTTGCAAAAAGAAGCTAAGTGCCGCAATGAATATATTTCTAGTTACTTAAAACTTAGCAGTCTCACAGGAAAAGTCGGATTAATCGGAATCCTTTTAACGGGAATAACGTTGACAGTTTATTTGCCATACTACTCATTGTTTGATTTCTCATCTAACCACTGGCTTGCTGCTAAGCAGATCGTGATGGCGGTGATCGTTTTATTGGTTGGGATTGTATACATGAAGCGTACTAAAGAATTGAAAAGTAGTCTAACTCGGAATTCTGAAGATTCAAACGATGTGAGTGAAAAAATAATCAAGTTAGTTCAAAGGGTTGGAATTGTATCGAATGTTATAAATATGCTTGTCTTGTTAAATTTTTTCTTTGCGATAACACATCGATTTTTTGCTTACGGTTGAAGGTTTAAAAAACATTGAGCCCGAGCAGGCACTTCGGGCTCAAATGAATAAGAGAGTAGAGAGCTGAGGTAGGATGCTCTATCATTATCCACCTAATGTTCACTAAAACGGTTTGCCCGTGAAAACTCTTTTAAGGAATAACGATTAGCAATATCATTAATACAATTAACAACACCGTATAAATTGCGAGTTCTTTTAGTTCTTGTCTTTTTTCCATTTTTTCTCCAAATTTTTTTGTGAACCAAATAGACTCTCTATCACGCTATGAATTTAATTAATCAGATATGAAAAAAAAGTCGGTGAAAGCTTATTTTTTTGTAGGGTTTTCCCGACACTAGAAAATTTGAATAATTGAAAAAAATGATTTTTTTTGAAGAAAATATGCTGTGCAGGTCAGTTAAAAACACTTTAGAACTGGAGTACGGAGTAATTACAATAGAGGCATATTATTTATGAATAAATGCTTATCTTTTTTTCTATGCAGTATCGAGTTAGGTCGGCATTCGTTTTCAATTTCATTTTTTTCAAAATTCTTTCACGATGACTTGTAATTGTCTTCGAACTCAATCCCAATTGTTGGGCAATGTCTATTATCCGTTTTCCTGCGGCGAGGAAACACAAGACTTCAAATTCACGATCACTAAGGAGTTCATGCGGTAATTCAGTCGGCTTGGCACGAAGATTAGTTGCCAATTTTTCATTCATGATAGGACTTAAAAATTTTTTTCCTGAATGTGCGTTTCGAATTGCATTTAGTAATTGATCGGGTGGAGTTCGTTTGTTTAAATAACCCGAAGCACCTGCTTTCAAAACGCGGACTTCATATTGGTCTTCCGGATGCATACTGAATACAAGAACTGGTAAATCTGGGTACTCAATTTTAATTTGTTTAATTACTTCTAATCCACCTCTGCCAGGCATCCCGAGGTCGAGCAATAATACATCAACCTTTATCGAACGGATTTTTTGAAGTACTTCAATTGAAGATTCCGCTTCACCAACAACTTTCAGGTCTGAAGTCTGATCAATTATTCTTATCAAACCTTCACGAACTACAACATGATCATCTGCAACAAGAATTTTAATCAATGGTTTCCTCCTCGGCATTTATTAATGGAATTTTTAATGTCACTGTTGTTCCTTTTCCTTTTGAAGAAGATATATTGACAGTCCCTTCAAATATACTTGCTCTTTCCTGCATCCCAATTAATCCAAATGATTTTGGATCAATGATGCTTTCCTTGGGAATTCCTTTTCCATCATCTTCAACTTTTAGAAATAAATTTCCATATTTTTTACTTATTGTGATTTTTACATTTTTTGCTTGTGAGTGTCTGGCAATATTAGTTAATGTTTCTTGCAATATCCTAAAAACCGTTGTCGAGTATTCCTGCCCAAAATCATTCTCAAATAAATCTATATTAACTTTACAAATGATTCCAGTCCGTTTTTGAAATTCATCAATTTGCCATTCGATAGCCGGAATTAATCCAAGATCATCAAGTAATGCCGGGCGAAGGTCTGTGGAAATTCTTTGGACAGTTTCAATAGTTGAGTTTATTAAGTTCGACATTTCTTTAATTCGTTCTTTTAATTTTCTTTGTTTATTGGAAACCATCCCTTCTATCCACGAAAGATCTAAATTAAAGGCGGTTAAAAACTGTCCCAATTCATCATGGATTTCTCTAGAGATTGATGCTCTTTCTTCTTCCCTGATTGTTTGAAGGTGGGCAGAAAGATTTCTAAGCTCCTCACGAGATTTTTTAATTTCAGTTTCAGCTTTTTTATGCGGAGTCATGTTACGGAAGATGCTAAGTAAAAACTTTTTATCTTTCCCAAATCGAATAAATGAATTTGTCAGTTCAACCGGGACTTTCCGACCATTATGTAAAGTAATCGAAACAGATTGTCTGCTCAAAAAAGTTTCTGTTATAAATCTATTTTGAAAAACATCAATGTGTTCCGGTTGCGAATCTTTGTATGGAAAATTGAAAAATTTTCCAATCAGTTTTTGCGCAGGAACTTGCACTAAATAACAATAGGCTGCATTCACCATGACAATTCTTCCAGATCCATCTAGTAACCTCATTCCATCAGCTGAATTTTCCCAAACTGTTCGGAATATTTCTTCGCTCTGTTTGAGGGAAATTTCCGCAGTTTTACGTTCGTCGATATCTTCTCCAATTGAACAAAAGCCAGAAACATTATTACTGTCATCAAGCAGTGGGGAGATAGTTGTATTGAGCCAGAATTTTGATTTGTCTTTTCTTAAGCACCTGAATTCAGAATTGACTGCTTGTTTTTTGTTGATAAGAATTTCTCTAAGTTCAAGTAATTTCTCAAGTTGTTTTGGTTCATCTTTTGGCAAATATAATTCTCGTCCAATCCTCCCTATAGCTTCGGATGCTGCAATACCAAAAATTTTTTCAGCACCGGAATTCCAATACTCAATTCTTCCATCCAAATCTGACGTCATTATTGCAATCGACGATGAGCTTTCTAGAATACTCTTCAAAAATAGATTAGTATTGATTAATCTATTTTCGACTTCAATTAATCCCATCAATCCGCCAATGCTGGCAGCTGCTGCAAGGAGAATAGATTCTTCTGCGTCTTTCCACTCTCGCTCATTCGTGCAATCATCAAAACCAATGAATCCCCACAATTTATCTCCTATTTTAATAGGAAGTATGATTACAGATAAAATCTCCTGAGATGATAAAATTTCTTGTTCGGGTTGTGAGAGTGTTCGAACGATGCCTCCATAAACTTCGCCTTTGCTTATTTTTTCGTACAATGGTTTAGCCTGTGGATCAGAGAAAGGTAAATTTTGTAGTAACTCATTATCAATTTGGGGAATTACGCCTTCTTTGCACCACTCAAACTTTTGGGAAGTCGATGGTTCATTTGTTTCAGGATGAATATGATTTTCGAAAATATAAACTCTATCAACACCAGTCGCTGTACCGAGTATTTTCAAGAAAGCATTAATGCTTTGCTTGTAATCATAAGTTACCAATAATTCATTTGTCGCATCGGCAACTGCTTGAAGCAAAGAGTCTTTCTGCTTGAGTTCCTTATCAATTTTTATTTTTTCTGTAACATCTCGTGCAATTCCTCTGATTGCAGTCGGTCTTCCATTCTCCTGAACAATAGAATTCTTGTACTCAAATGCGTATACTGAACCGTTACTACTTCTAATGTGAAATATTCCAGATGAATTTTCTTTGTCAAGAAGGTGATTAAAATAATTTTCTGCCTCATTGAATTCTGAAGCGAAGATATTTTTTAATGATTGCCCGATTAATTCCGCCAACTCAAATCCTAAGATTTTTTCAAAGGTCGAGTTGACTCTTAAAATTTTGCCATCGAGAGAATGAACATATGCCAAGTCTGGAATGTTGTTGAAAAGGTCGCTGTAGATCTTCTCACGATTTTTTATTTCTTCCAGCTTTTCATTTTGTGTACGTAATAGCTTACGGTTATATACAATGATGCTTGCAACAATCATTGTCACCAGTACAACTATTGCAAGTGTACCTATGAAGATAAGCCAGAAAAGTTCAGCTTGGGATGTTGACATAAAAATGCGAAAGTGTATACAATGTTACTTATTATATTAAAAATTGAGTGTATCGGCCAAACATCTATAATGTTACTGACACCGAAGATAAATAAATTCCCTCCGTTATAGATTAATATTCCTAACATGACAAGAAATCGACAATCGCGAAGTGAAATATGCTCCTCGTGCGTGATTATCTGATAAAATGTAATCATCACTGCACTCATGAGAAGAGCGCTTCCGAGAGTTGATGTGAAGCCATCGATTTGGTTTAGACTTTCTATAAAATATTTTGAAAGCAGCCAAATAATTATATAAAATGGGATATAAAAACCGATAACTTTTTTAATTAATCGGTTGACCTGCCATCTGTAAAGTAGTATGGTCAAAATGATAAATTCAAGCAAAGTATAAATATGAAAAATCCAAACATTAAATTCGGATGTGAAAAATCTTATATACAGAGTAGTTAAATCGGACGTCACTGCAGCAAGAAATAAGATGGACAAAATTTTTAAATCCTTGTTCAGCCATTTATAACAAATTACTGCACCCATGAAAGGGAGTGTACTTGAGAGTGCAGAACAAACCATTAAAGTCAGCATATTCAATTATTTACTGTTAAGCTTATTCGTTTCACCACAATAAGGAGGACATGGAAAGCCTTTCTCCATTATTTCACCATTTATTAAATCATTCTCTTTACTGTCCACACCAACTAGAACTAAAACATCTTTGCCATCATTTAAACCGTAGTAAAATCTTATCCCCACACAATTATCTTGATTCAATATTTTCAAAATGGAATCTCTGCCAAAAAAATGTCCTTTGATATATTCAGCAACTTGCTGTGACTGATATTCTTGAGTGAGCTTCGAAGCTTCCTCATAAGATATTGAATGTTCCTCATTTCCAGTAAATGTCATTCTCTTCTCCTTAAATCAGCGGTTTGATTAATGATTCTTATTTAGTCCGAAGCTAACTTTAGATGATGAAAAATTCAATAAAAATCGTTTTCTTGAACATCTTTTTAATTATCCTTAACATTGTACTCAATTTTCAAATACAGATTCTATACAAATAGTAACATATGAAATATTCAGCACAACAGATAGAAACAAAATGGCAGAAATTTTGGCAAGAAAAGAAAATTCACAAAACCGACCTGTCAGATACTGAAAAAAAACTTTATTCACTGGTAATGTTTATTTATCCGAGCGGGGCAAAATTACATTGCGGACATTGGTATAACTATGCGCCAGCTGATACTTGGGCACGATTCAAAAAACTTCAAGGTTATAATGTTTTCGAACCGATGGGTTACGATGCATTCGGTTTGCCTGCAGAAAATTACGCAATTAAAACTGGAATTCATCCTCAAGACAGCACTCTACAAAACATAAAGGATATTCGAAGCCAGCTTGAACGTATCGGAGCAATGTACGATTGGGAACATGAATTGATGACTTGTGATCCGGAATATTTTAGATGGAATCAATGGATTTTCCTGAAATTATATGAAAAAGGATTAGCATATCGGCAAAAAGCTCCTGTAAATTGGTGTGAATCATGTCAAACTGTACTGGCAAATGAGCAAGTGCATTCCGATGGGGCGTGTGAGAGATGTAATAATCTTGTTATCAAGAAAAATCTCACTCAGTGGTTTTTTAAAATTACAGAGTATGCTGAGGAACTTCTAAATGATTTGGATAAAATTGATTGGCCTGAAAAAACTAAAACAATGCAAAGAAACTGGATTGGCAAATCTATTGGTGTTGAGCTGAATTTTAAAATCGAAAACTCAGAAGCTGAAATTCCCGTCTTTACAACTCGACCAGATACACTATTCGGTGTAACATATGTTGTTTTGGCACCCGAACATCCGCTTGTTAACTCACTCACTACTGAAAACAATCAAACTTCTGTATCGAAGTATTTAGAGAAAGTCAGTCATGAGTCTGAAATAGAAAGACTCTCTACAGCCAAAGAAAAAACAGGTATCCCGCTCGGAACTTATGCAATAAATCCTGTTAATGGAGAAAAAATTCCCATTTGGATTGCTGATTATGTTCTCTATACTTATGGAACCGGTGCAGTAATGGCTGTTCCCGGTCACGACGAACGCGATTTCGAGTTCGCAAAAAAATTCAATCTTCAAATTCGGAAAGTAATTCTTGAAGAAGGGACAAAACATGATGACGAATTGAAGTCAGCATTTGTTGATGTTGGTGTTATGATAAATTCCGGACAGTTCAACGGTTTGAATTCAGATATTGGAATTGAAAAAATATCCGATTTTCTCGAAGAGAAAAAAATTGGAAAGCGAAAAATAAATTACCGATTGCGCGATTGGCTAATTTCCCGTCAAAGGTATTGGGGAACACCCATCCCAATAATTCACTGTGAATCTTGCGGAGAAATCCCTGTTCCAGAAACTGATCTGCCTGTTCTTCTTCCTTATGATGTTGATTTCAAACCGATGGGAGAATCTCCGCTTGCAAGAAGCAAAGAATTTCAGACAATTCAATGTCCTAAGTGTAAATCTGATGCAAGACGTGATCCAGATACAATGGATACGTTTGTCGATTCGTCATGGTATCATTTGAGGTTTCTAGATCCAAAGATTGATGACTCTATGTTCAATGTCGAACTAGCAAAAAAATGGATGCCGGTTGATAATTATATTGGCGGTGCCGAACATTCAACAATGCATTTACTCTATGCAAGATTTGTTCATAAGTTTTTAAGGGATATTGGATTAGTTTTTTGTGATGAACCGTATCAAAAGCTCCGACATCAGGGTACGATTACTAATCAAGGTGCAAAGATGTCGAAGTCTAAAGGAAATGTTGTCAATCCTGATGAGTTTATCGAAAAGTATGGTTCTGATGTCTTCAGAATGTATTTGATGTTCATGGGTCCATATGAATTAGGAGGAGATTGGAGTGATCAGGGAATCGTCGGCGTTAGTAGGTTTGTAAATCGGGTGTATGAACTATTCACATCTCACAATTATATATTAGATCCGGTGAGTGATAAGGTTCAAATCTCGCTTTCTGAACTTACAGAATCAGAAAAAAAACTATACAGAAAAGTCAATCAAACAATAAAAAAAGTCACCGAAGATATCGAAGAATTGAGATTCAATACAGCTGTTGCAGCAATGATGGAACTCTTAAATGAAATCGGTCATCTGTCTGAAACCAAAAATGAGAAGTTGATTCATTTCATGCTTGAAAGATTTGCTGTCTTGCTCGCTCCACTAGCTCCGCATTTAGCGGAAGAATGCTGGTCGCTTCTCGGAAAAGAGGAAAGTATTTATGAGAGACCAATTTGGTTTGAGTATGATAAAGAGGCAATAATTGAAGATAAAATCACGCTTGCGATTCAAGTTAACGGAAAACTTCGTGCTGCAATTGAAGTAGATTTGGATGATGATGAGAGTGTAATTAAAAGTATCGCAAAGCAAGATTCAAGAGTCCTTAAGTTTATTGAGGGTAAACAAATCGTAAAAGAAATTTATGTTAAAAATAAAATATTAAACATTGTTGTTAAGTGAGAAATAGGAACCCGGATTATTACGATGTTTAAGATCAATTATGATCAGTTCAAATTTAAAATATTCAAATATTACTGAACTTATTATTAAAGCATTCTATAAAGATTATAATAAATTAGGATATGGCTTTCTTGAGAAGGTTTATGAAAATTCCCTAAAGCTTGAATTAAAACATTTGGGATTGAATTGTAATAGACAAAAACCAATAACTGTATATTATGATGATTCGGTTGTCGGTGAATATTTTGCTGATATAATTGTGAATGAAGTTGAAATCGTTGAACTAAAAGCTGCCGAATCTTTATGTGGAGAGCATGAAATTCAGTTAGAAAATTATTTAAAGGCTACTGAAATTGAAGTCGGATTATTATTGAATTTTGGTAAAAAGCCAGAAGTGCGGCGTTGCGTTTTAACAGACGAATATAAAAATCATAGTAAATCTTAATAATCATAATGATCCGTGTTCCTAATAAAATTATAGAAAAGAGAAAATATGTTAGACTTAAAATTTATTCGTGAAAATCCTGATGCTGTCCGCCAAGGAATTACAAACAAAAATGAAAAAGACAATATTGATCAATTGTTAAAGCTTGATCAAAAGCGGCGTGAAATCATCAGTAATGTTGAATCACAAAAAGCTCTGAAAAATCAAGCTTCATCTGAAGTTGCTAAACTTAAAAGAGAAGGCAAAGATGCATCGGATATAATTGCTAGGATGAAATCAGTTTCAGACGGGATTACCAAACTCGATCAAGATTTATCTGAGCTTGAGAAACAATTAAATTCAATACTGTTAACAATTCCTAATTTACCGCATGAAAGCGTTCCAATTGGCGGAGACCCAACGAAAAATGTTGAGATTAGAAAATGGCAGCCGCATGAATATAAATACCAACTTGAGAGTAACAATTATCTTGATCACTTAGCACTTGGCAGGAAATTAAGCATTCTTGATTTTGAGCGCGGTGCAAAAATTTCCGGAGGTGGTTTTCCTTTATACATCGGTAAAGGTGCAACCCTCGAACGCGCTCTGCTAAATTTTATGATCGATATACATCTTGAAAAACATGGATATCAAGAAGTCTTTCCGCCGTTTCTTGTTAATCGTGCTTCAATGATCGGAACCGGACAAATTCCCAAGATGGAAGAAGATATGTACCGGTGTGATGCCGATGATCTCTTTCCAATTCCTACTGCTGAAGTTCCAATTACAAATATCTATCGTGATGAGATGTTAAGAGAAGACCACCTTCCGATTAAATATGTTGGTTACTCCGCTTGTTTTAGAAGAGAAGCAGGCTCATATGGAAAAGATACAAAAGGATTTCTACGAGTACATCAATTCAATAAAGTTGAAATGGTGAAATTTGTTAAGCCCGAAGACTCGTACAATGAATTAGAGATATTAGTAAATGATGCTGAAGATGTTCTGAAAGAATTAAAAATTCCATATCGAATTCTTATGCTTTGTACAGGGGACTTAAGTTTCGCCGCAGCAAAATGTTATGACATTGAAGTCTGGGCTCCGGTCGAACAAAAATATTTGGAAGCTTCTTCGTGCAGTAACTTTGTAGATTTTCAAGCGAGGCGGTCTAACATCCGTTTTAAAAGAAAAGAAGGAGGAAAGCCGGAATTTGTTCATACGCTCAACGGTTCAGGACTCGCAACAAGCAGATTAATGGTTTCGATCATGGAAAATTATCAAACTCCTGAAGGAAAACTCATTGTTCCAAAAGTTCTTCAGAAATATACCGGCTTTGGGATAATAGATTAGTTAGCAATTAAACTTTTTAAGTTTAAGATATGTTAGGTATTCTTATTCGCCTATAGGATTTATTTGCGTTCACTATTTACACTTAAAAAATATTTCATTCGTCACAAGAAGAAGCTGCTTTGGGGATTCGTCTTTATCCTTCTCTCGAATATTTCGAGCGTTTATGTTCCAATCCTTATTCGTGACAGCATTGACGAATTACAAAAGAATATATCATCGGATGCCTTGCTTACTTATGCACTTTTAATTGTTGGTGTTACATTTTTCAGCGGTGTATTTAGATTTTTAATCCGTGAAACGATTATTGTCTCATCGCGGTTGATTGAGTTTGATATGCGAAACGATTTTTGGGACCATCTGCAAAAGCTCCCAATGAAGTTTTTTCAAAACACTAAAACTGGCGATATAATGGCTCACGCGACAAATGACATTAATGCTGTGAGAAATTTTTTCGGACCTGCGGTGATGTATTCGGTCGATACTGCAACTACCTTTGTTTTAACAATAGCAATAATGATTTCCATC
>VGVX01000044.1 GCA_016873845.1 Ignavibacteria bacterium | reverse complement strand
CCGTTATTGGTGAGTATTGCTCTGTACTTATATGTCTTGTTTGGTAAGAGTGAGTCGTCAACCACTATAGTATCAATGTTAAAAAGTTCATAAGGTTTATAAAGTGGAAAATTCATAAAGGTTTTTCCATCTCGTTGTATTACTACATTACTGCCACTGCTAACTTGCAGCCTAAGCCATGCTTCAATGCAAGAGACATCTTCGAGCGTAAGCTGTATATGAGCTTCAGGCTCCGTCGGTGATTTGCTGCAGGAGAGTGTATTGAGAAATGTTGGAAATATTAAAATGAAAATAATAAGACTAAAAATATTGCCCGTTGTACCCTGAGAAGCGGAAGAGCTTAGATTCTTCATTGTTTAACCTCTCTTTTTACTTTCAATATTTAATGAGAAGCTAATTCAGAGTCAAGAAAAATCGGTTAGAATGGTTGAAGGGTTTTCCCTAATGTTTATTAGGATTTTCGGAGAGTAAATTTAGATTCAATGCGGGAATAAAAAACCCGACTATTTTTAATTCAAAAGAATTATAAAAGTCGGGGTTTTAAGAAAATTTAGGTTTTGAATTTTAATTAGTTGGAATAATACTAACTACTTTTCTATTGCTCTTAACGGCAAATTGAACATGCCCTGTAGCTTTCGCGAATAATGTATCATCGCTTCCAATTCCGACATTTAATCCTGGATGGAATTTAGTTCCTCGCTGCCGAACGATTATGCTTCCAGCAGTAACTAATTCACCGCCGAATCTTTTTACACCAAGACGCTGGGCATTGCTATCTCTTCCGTTCTTTGATGAACCTTGTCCCTTTTTATGAGCCATAACAAATCCTCTTACTTAATTTTTTCGATTTCTATTTTTGTCAATTGCTGACGATGTCCGCGTAAACGTTTATAACCTTTTCTTCTTTTCTTTTTGAAGACAAGGACTTTATCGTCTTTTATATGTTCAAGCACTTTTGCAGAAACAGTCTTACCTGCTAAATATGGCTGTCCGATTTCAGTTTTTGAATCGCCAGATAACAGAAGGACCTTAGATAATTTCACTTTTTTACCAACTTCGACATCTAATTTTGGTACGTGTACGGTATCCTTTTCTTGAACTTTAAATTGGACACCTGCAATATCAACTACAGCAAACATTTATAAATAAACCTCTTTCTTGAATTTAGCGTTGCAAAACTAAGGGATTATTGGCTGAAAATCAATCTAAAATTCTTTTCGATAAAAAGTTTATTGAAATTCTAACAATATTGAACCTATTACTGCCACTACTTAGTCTCAGCCTTTGTTTTAGCCTCAAACAGGTATCACGCTTTGATAAACACTTCTTTGTTTGTCTTTATCGATTTATAGAATGCATCGACGACTTTCATTCTCGAAACAGCTTCTTCGCCTGTGGCAACCCAAGGACCCAAACCTCGAACTGCGGCAAAAAAATGTTTAACCTCATTTTCATACGATTTGTGAAAAATGCTCTCTGTTTTTTTTGCACTCGGCGGTGTGAGATCGACATGCTCTTCGCCCAGGCTTTTAAATATCCGGAATGGATTCAAAAATCCGCTACCATTAGTCCCGAAAAGATTACAATAGAAAATTTCTTTTTCAAAATTTAATGTCCAGCTCACTTCCATTGAGATCACTTTCTTATCTCGAGTTTTTATGAACGCACAAGCAGAATCTTCTATTTCTTTAGTGGTGTGATTGAAACCGCGTGCAGTTATTGATTCAATTGCTGGATAATTTAATAACCACAATGCTAGATCTAATATTGAAATACCAAGGTCGATGATAACTCCGCCGCCGGCAGTAGCTTTCCGTACGAACCAATTCTGCAGGGAACTTCTAGGCTTGAACCAGCCAGTCCGAATTAAATACGGGTCGCCAAGTTCACCGGATTCAATTAAACTTCGCAGAAGCATTGCATCAGTTCTGAAACGCATATTCATTCCAACCATGACACAAGCTTTTTGATGTGCAAGATAATCGCAAATCTCTTTTGCTTCACCTGCTGAGCGCGCAATTGGTTTTTCAATTAAAATATTTTTGCAGTAATGTGATACAGTCTGTGCAATTTCTTTGTGTGTATGTGTTGGTGTGAGTATGAATATTGCATCGTACTCATCCGCCTCAAGAAACTTTTCGAGATCCGTGAACGTTTTGGAAACACCGAATTTGTTTGCAACATTTGAAAGTTTAATTTTATCTGTTTCGCAAATTGCTGCCAAGTCAACAAAAGGTAGTTTTCTTAGAATTGGAAGATGAACAACTTGAGCAATTGCACCGGCTCCAATAACACCAACTTTTAATTTATCTGTCAAGTTATAGCTCCGTCATTTGATTGGTAAACTGTCTTAATTCAATTAAGATACTTTCCGAAATTCCTTGTGGATCTAACTTCAACATTCGATGCAGTTCCGGTTGAGTACCATGCTCGACAAATTCATCCGGCAGACCGATCAGATGAATGTCAGTTTTGGCTTTAACTTTTGCTGCATATTCCAATATTGCCGAACCCGCTCCACCAACGATTGAATTCTCTTCAATTACAAAGATCTTTTCAAAACGTTTGAATAGACGATCAAGCATAGCAGTATCAAGCGGTTTTACGAATCTAAGATTTACTATTTCGATTGAAATGCCATCCACTTCTAAGATTGAAGCTGATTTGATCGCATAGTCTGCCATCGTGCCGACAGAGATTATTGCTGCATCGGTTCCGGTTTTTATTACTTCACTTTTTCCTATTTCTAATTCAGTAAATCTTCTTTCGATTGGAACACCAAGTGCATTTCCTCTTGGATAACGAATTGCTACGGGTCCTTTAACTTTTTCAATAGCTGTAAAGAGCATATCTCTAAGTTCTGATTCATCTTTCGGCGCCATAATTGTTATATTTGGGATGAATCTTAAATAGCTCAGGTCGAAAGTTCCATGATGCGTAGGACCATCTGCACCGACTAAACCAGCACGATCGAGTATGAAAACTACGTGCAGTTTTTGCAGCGCCACATCGTGGATAATTTGATCGAAAGCTCTTTGAAGGAATGTGGAGTAAATCGCTACAACTGGAATCATACCCTGGGCTGCCAATCCAGCAGCAAATGTCACCGCATGCTGCTCTGCGATTCCAACATCAAAAAATCTTTCGGGAATTTCTTTTTGAAGTGCATCCAGACCCGTTCCATCAGGCATCGCGGCAGTAATTCCAATGATTTTCTTGTTTGCCTTTGCTAATTCTACTAAAGTATCCCCAAATATTTTCGTATATGATGCATTTTGATTTGAAGATTTTATTGTTTGTCCTGTAATTTTATCAAATGGAGTAACGCCATGCAGCTTTTGCGAATCATCTTCTGCAGGTTTGTATCCTTTTCCTTTTTGACTTGTTACATGAATTAGTATCGGTCCATTAAGGTTTTGTGTGTATTCTAGAATTTTAGTCAGCTGATTAATGTTATGTCCGTTAATTGGTCCAAAGTATCTGAACCCGAATGCTTCAAACAAAGCGCCAGGAGTAATAATAGCTTTGACGCCTCCTTCAACACGTGCAACAATTTTCCGGATCCTATCACCAAATTCATCCAGTTTACCTGTAAGATCCCAGATATCAGCTTTAAATTTGTTGAATGATGGATTTGCGATTAATCCTGTGAAGTAATTTGAAACTTGCCATACATTATTCGCAATGGACATATTATTGTCATTCAGAATGACAGTAATATTTCTTTTTTGGAGTCCAGCATTATTCATTGCTTCGTATGCCATGCCGCCTGTCATCGCGCCATCACCTATTACAGCAACAACTCTATGATTTTCACCATTAAAATCTCTCGCAGCAGCAATTCCAACAGCGGCTGAAATTGATGTACTTGCATGCCCAGCGCCGAAAACATCATACTCACTTTCATTCCTCTTAAGGAATCCGCTAATTCCACCAAATTGCCTTATTGTTTTTAGAGCATCCCTTCTGCCGGTTAAAATCTTGTGCGGATAAGCCTGGTGTCCTACATCCCAAATAATTTTGTCTTTTGGTGTGTTTAGAACATAATGCAAAGCTACTGTCAGTTCAATCGCTCCTAAACCAGCACCGAAATGCCCACCGATTTGTGAAATTACATCAATCATGTAGGCGCGTATCTCATCGCACACAACTTTTAATTCTTGTTTTGGAATCTTTTTTAAGTCAATCGGTGAATCTATTTCAAATAGATATTTATATTCTTTCTCTTGCATTTATCTTAACTTTCTTCGTCAATTTCAAGTTTTGACTTTTTTATCGTACCATCCAACTCCGTTTTGAGCTGGGAGATTTTTAATTCGGCTTTCGATAATATTTCCATAAGCTTTTTAGTTATATCAACACCTTCCTCGTAAAGTTTGATAGCATCTTCCAATGTGATTTTATCCGATTCAAGTGTGTCAGAAATTTCTTCAAGCCGATTGAAATCTTTTTCAAAATCAGATTTACTTTTCGCCATCTAGTTTGATTCTCCCATCGAAAAATTCAATTTCTGTTTCTAAAGTTTTGTTTAATTCTTTTACTCGCATAATTATCTTTGAATGCTGGCGAACAATTGAGTATCCTCTGGAAAGATTTCTCTTCGGATTTGCATTTTTAATCACGTTCATAGAACGCTCGATTCTGCTTTTTGTTGCCTGAAAGTAATTACTGAATGACTGCTGCACCCGATAAGCCGTAAAATCCAATTTCTGACTTTTATTTCTTAGCAACGATTCCGGTAAACTAAATGCGTAACTTTTCAAAATATTCCTAATCGAATCAGAGTAAAATTTTATCTGGTTTTTGATTTTTTCAAAATTATTATAGGAAAAATCTTCTATATATTCAATCAAACCAGAAACGTTCGGTGTTACTAATTCCGCGGCTGCAGTTGGAGTTGGTGAGCGCAGATCAGCAACATAATCAGCAATTGTGAAATCAACCTCATGTCCAATTCCAGTTACAATTGGAATTTTAGATTTGAAAATTGCCCTTGCAGTAATCTCTTCATTAAAAGCCCATAAATCTTCCAATGAACCACCGCCGCGGCAAATAATAATTACATCTATCTTTTTGTAAGAGTTTAAAGTTTTGATTGCATCGGCAATTTCACTTGATGCATTTGCCCCTTGAACTGACGAATGAGCAAGTATTAATTCAGCAGCAGGGAATCGCCGACGGAGAGTTGAAATCACATCCCGCAGAGCCGCTCCATCTTTTGAAGTAACAATTCCAATAGTACTTGGGATTTTCGGAATTGGCTTTTTGCATTGCTCGTCGAACAAACCTTCTCTCGAAAGTTTTTCTTTTAACTTTTCGAATGCAAGCTGAAGTTCTCCAATACCGAGAGGTTTCATGGCGGCTACATCAATTTGATAATTGCCACGAGTTTCATAAACACTAAGCTTTCCTTTGATTCGAACTTTTATCCCGTCTTGCGGAGTAAAGAAGACGTAATTATTTCTACCTCTCCACATCACACAGGAAATCTGTGAAGTTTCATCCTTTAATGAGAAATACCAGTGCCCTGAAGAATAAGGTCTAAAATTTGAAATTTCTCCCTCAACATCGAGCCAACCGTAAGAAGATTCTAAAGTGAATTTGATCGATTGGTTAAGTTCAGAAACTGTGTAAATTTTTGTCATATTTTGATTTAAATTACAAGCTCCAAAAAACAAATTTCAAAGTAACATATTGGATGTCACATAACATCAAATATTTGGAATTCATTTAACTGATGATTCCTTTCGAAAAATCAAACAGTATTGGTGATGTCTGTTCCCAACCCAAGCATTGTTTACACCGAGGGCAATTAATGGTTTATCATCCTGCAGCCAAATTTTTTCATCTTTCATAGTCCAGCTTTTTGAACCTCTTTTAGTAAGTGCAACCGCCAAATCAAATGCAAGAGGATAAAGTCTGCTTTGAAAATAAATGTTATTAATTATTATGGTTAAATATCCGTTGACTTTCACAAGGTCAAAAACTTGATCGAATACTTTGCATACCTTTTCTATGAAATCTTCATAGTCCACACAATTCCCCAAATCTGATTTTTTACCACTGTATTTTGTGTCAAGATTTTTTTCTTTTCTATTCTTTTGGCGAATAGAGTTTCTTTCCAATTGATTCCAATAGGGAGGCGATGTTATGCAATATTGAATCGATCTTTTTTCTATCGGTAAATTTTTTAATCCCAATGAATCCTGGTTGTAAAGTGAAACCTCCGGTTTGAAAAGCGATGCAGATATCAACTCATCAACTCTTCTTTTGGATACATCAAAATATTTTTTAACCAGTTCCACTCCTATACAGTTGCGGTTACTTTCTACGCATGCAACAGCCGTGCTTCCAGTTCCAAGAAAAGGATCTATTACACAATCTCCTTCTTTTGTAAAGAACCGAATAAATTCACTAACTAATGTCTCAGGAAATTTAGCCGGATGGAGTCTCTCATCACTTTTTCTTCTCGGTGGACGATGAACAAACCAGGATTTAGTGAACTTGATCCATTCTTTACCTGTTAAGTCATTCAATTTATTTTCCTTGCTGAGTTTTCCTCTTTCACCCAAATCTAAATATTTATCGACCGAATTCTTTTTCATTCAGATTCAATTTAATTAAACCAGAAAGGAATAAAAATAGAGGAATCAGATATTAAAATTTGAGTTAGAATTTAACACTAAAACCAAATGTAGGGATAATAGGAAACATAGTTGTTGCTTTTCGCGATAAATTAAGATTTGAATCGATTGAGTAATCGTAATTGATCACATTTGCTCGATTGTAAACATTAATAACATCAAGATAGAAAGTCCAATCAAGATTCCAAAAGTGTGTAAAGAAAGTTGCTCGAATATCGAGCCTGTGGTAGGCCGGTTTTCTTGCATTAAAACGATTCGGATCGTCTCCATAATTGACATCAAAGATAACTTCTTTCGAAGCACTTGGATTCAATAAATTCAAACGAGTTGCAACTTCAGGAGTTTCAGGGACGCCATCTTTATCCTTATCAAGCAACACGATTCTCGGTTTAATTCCAATCGGTTCAGTAAATGGGAATCCAGAACCATATTGCCATTTAATTCCAAATTCTAACCAATCAGCTGTAAGATAATTTAGTACAATATTCACTGTATGTCTTTGATCATAACGAAACGGTATCTTAATATCATCTTCAATGCGATTTGAATAAGCGAACGCATAAGATATCCAGCCATTCAATCTGCTGTTCCGATCAACATTTAATTTTGCAACTAGAAATTCTAAACCGAAAGAATTCCCTGACGAATTGTTTGCAGGGATCAGTGTTATTGAATCAGACACAAATGAAGTTGGCGTTTGCCATCCATCCTTAAATTTTATATCTCTACCAGGAATAGGTTCAACTTTAAATCTGGTTCCCTGAACTTTTTTTGGAACAATCAGATTTCTAAAATCTTTATAATAAAATTCGACTTTGGCGTTCCATTCGGGAGTTAAAAACCTTTCGAAGCTTAATATTGAGTGAGTTGCTTTTTCTGCCTCGAGATTCTCCGTGTAAACAGGATTGAAATCGTATAAAACATTTTGATCTCTAATTTTTTCGTAGCCTGGTGATTGGAAGTATAATCCCCATAAAGCTCTTATTGTTGTGATTTTATCGACTTCGTAGGAAAAAGAGAGTCGTGGAGCAAAATATGGTTTTTCAAGAATATCATAATAATCGAAACGCAGACTCGGTTGAAAAAATAACTTTGGAAGAATTGGAAAATTGTCCTGTAAATAAATTTTATATCTCAAATAATCCTTAGTTGTTCCGAAACTACTCAATGCTGAGCGTGCGTTCGGATTAGAATTAAAGATTGCTTGCAGCTGAGGATCAAGCTTGAATTCAAAATCAATGTCGGTCTGCATAAAATCAACTCCCGCCCCAATTTCAATTTCATGATTATTATATAGAACAAGAAGTTTTTCATCGATCGAATATTTTCTAAATGAGAAAAGCGAGTTGAAAGAAAATCCGAGCAGATACGATTCAAGCGTATCTGGAATTGACGCATTAAAGAGTTCCCTATTCAACGAAGGGTCAAGAATGCGTGCATCGAACTCCGTGTTACCTCCATTTCTATACCAAGAAACTGTAAGTTTATTGAGAAATTTTTTATTCGAAAAATGCCAAGCTGCACTTAACAGATCATTCTTAGTTAAATTTATGACTCCAATGCTGTCAGGCCGATTTCTATTTGCACCGGAAACAATATCAACACCATCGCGGGAATAAATTTCATTAAATAAAAACTTGTGTCCCGACCAAGGACCGAATACTAACTTCGATTGAATGTCATAAAAATTTGGGAAAGTGACATCATTCTCAATCAAACCGGCTTTCTTTACGATCGGTTCGACAATCAGATCATAATAAGTTCTTCTTGAATTAAATAACCAGCTTCCATTAAGTCCAAATGGATTCTTCCCCTCTAATACAAGATTCGCAGTCACAATACTCGCATTAATATTGCCAAGTAAAAAACTCGAGTTTGCACCTTCCCTATTAGAAATATCCAACACAGCTGACAATCTATCACCGTATCGAGCTGGAAAGCCGCCAGTTACTAAATTTATATCACTTACCACTTCTGGATTGAACATGCTAATCACACCATAAAGCCGATATGGATTGAATACCTCAACATCATCGAGAATAATTAAGTTTTGATCTGGCCCGCTACCGCGAACGATTATTTGCGAAGTAAAGTCGTTAGGTGCTAAAACTCCCGGTAATGTCTGAAGTGTTCTGAGTACATCTTCAACTCCTCCAGCTAATATTTTTGCAGACCGTGGTTCTATGGAGATTAAACTTGTTCGGGTATCCTTTTGTGATTGGTGTTTTTTGGCAATAATTTCAACTTGATTAACTTCAATTACTTTGGATGCCAGTTCGACATCTAAACTAACTTGACGATTTCCTGTTATATTGATTTCAATAATTTGAGATTCATATCCAACCGCACTGAAACGTAAAGCTTGTTTTCCAACAGGAACATCATGTAAAAAATATTGTCCATCAGAATCAGTAATTGTACCAATGTTAGTATCTATGAGAATAATATTTACAGAAGGAATAGATTTTTTTTCAGATGTCACTATACCAGATACACTGCCAGATTGTGAAATGGCAAGCTGAACTAATGAAAAAAATAAGAAAAAGAATATTCGCATAAAATTCTTCACCTAATTGCTACTCTTCCCAATAAAAAGTAACATGAATTAGTCCAAGAGTTTTTCGTACCGCCAAAAAACCCGCTGCACTTTTGAATTACAATAATGCATATAGAATGGAATCGGACCAACCCATGGTATAATTGCGAACTGATGCCCTTGTGCTTTTTGATCGGCCAAACATCTTTTTAATAGTATACCCCCAATGTTTTTGCCTCGCAGCGAGGGTGAAGTCCCCATCGGTCCAAACCAGCCAGTATTAAGATTATTCGTGTCATAAGCTGAAAAGCCAACAACCTTTCCTTCATGTATGCAAACATGTACTGATATCGGGTCATTTTGAAATGCTCTTGTAACCTCGGGGACCCAGGCTTCAAAATCATTTTTTAAGAATTCAATTGTTGGAGTCAAATCATTTTTTTCAGCACGCTTCACAATTAAGTTATGTTTGACAATTTGTTTTTCTTCTTCAGTTGTAGAGAAATCTTGTGTAACTAAATCGCACAGAAGATTTGATGTATCGCCAAACTTTTTAAATCCTTTCCGTTCAATAAAACAGATTGCTTCAGTATAACGCGGATCTACACCAGGCATAAAGTAATTTGGATGCGATTCGTAAATTCGTTCACGTTCACACCCAAGTTCGATGAATTTTTCATGAATTATTTCATAAAGTTTTGAAGCAATCCCTTTTCTTCTTAGGTCAGATTTCACAGCCATAAGTTTAATGTAGCCGCATTTTCCTGTTTGAAGTGGTCGTACTACTCCCATCATGAAGCCGACAATTTGATTTTCCTCTTCAGCAATCAGTGTTGTGCTTGAATTAAAATCTTTATCAATAATTGTTTTTTCTTCAAATAGAAAATCGGGCATAGAGTCAAGTTCCATATTTGCTCTGCAAAATTTTGCAGCTTCGAGTAGATCCTTTTTTTCCAGACTTCTTATTGTCATAATATCTTTCATAAGTTTATGTTAAGTGAAAACGATGAAGTAAATAATCCTAATTGTATTTGGTGCGATTTGTAATTCCCATTAATCAGTTCTTTATCAAATCTGTAAAGAAGGTAAAGATCAAATGTTGATAGAATTTTTAGGAAAGAAAAAGAAATTTCGGGAGAAATTCCGTTCACACCAGTAAAATTTGTGAATCCGGACAACCCAATGCTTATATAATTCAATAAATCTTTCATCTCAAAAAGCTGTCTATATCCATACCTAAAAAGATTTTGAACCGGTCCTTTTAATATGTGATTGTAACCTACATAAAAAAATGAATAGGGATAATTCTTAAATACAGATTTTGAGCTTAAGCTTAATAAAGGTATATCTTTATTCAATGAAAAGTTCGCATTACCTTCTGTGTATGAAATCCCAACCGATGGCATCAGCCAAAACGATCCACCGATACAACATGTGTAAAAATAATATGAAATTTCGCTTCGACTAGTTTCGATCGGCGGAACTTCTTGCTGAGGAATAGTAAATACAAATTTTTCACTCCTAACCTCTCTTCCATCCAGTAATATCGAAATAAAATAAAAGTCATAATCGCCTGGTTTATTTAATATTTTTGACACGTCAATTACTAAAAATACTTTATCTGTCAAAGTATCTGATGCCGCAAAAACTCCAAGCGAAGGGATTTCCACTTTTGTAAGTGCTTCAATGTTCGTCATCCAGCTGAGAACTAATTTCGAAGGGTCGTTGCTTCTTACATAATTGTCGATTAAGTAAAGCTCAAATTCCTCCTCATCTTGAGCAATTGCAAAACCACTCGATATAAGAATTGTTAATAAGATCAGAGTTATACAATTTTTATTTAATTTTTTCTTTAACATATAATTATTGTTTTTCAAAGGACTGTGACTGACTTCCATTATTCGTTTGGTATCTTTCGTAAGCTTCTAAAATATTCTTAACCAAACGATGTCTAACCACATCAGCTTTTGTAAAATAAACAAAGGCGACGCCATCAATTCCAGTAAGTATGGATTGAGCTTGAATCAAGCCACTTTCTTTCTTCGTAGGTAGATCAACTTGAGTTATGTCACCAGTTATAATTGCTTTAGAATTTGCTCCTAATCGTGTAAGAAACATCTTCATTTGCAATGCAGTTGCGTTTTGAGCTTCATCGAGAATCACAAACGCATTATTCAGTGTCCGTCCGCGCATATATGCAAGAGGGATTATTTCAATGGTATTTCTCTCCAAATAAACTTTGAGTTTTTCGAAAGGGATCATATCATCAAGCGCATCATACAATGGACGCAAATATGGATCGATCTTCTCACGAATGTCACCTGGAAGAAATCCAAGATTTTCACCTGCCTCAACAGCGGGACGACATAATACAATTTTATTAACAAAATGATTTTTAAAACTCGCAACCGCAAGTGCCACAGATAGATAAGTTTTTCCAGTTCCGGCTGGCCCGATTGCAAACACAATATCATTTCGTTTTGCAATTTTGATGAACTCAAACTGGCCTGCGGTTTTTGCTTTTATAACATCACTCTTTGTAAAAAGGACTGCGGAATTTATGTCAGTTTCACTGATAACTTCTTTTCCATTTTTTGCCAATTGAATTACTAACTCAATATCCTGTTGAGTAATAATTTTATTCTTATTCAGGATGAAAACTAACTCGTTGAGTATTTTCTCTATCATCTCAATTTCGAATTGAGTCCCCTTTAAATGTATTGTCTCCCCCCTTACAGAAATGCTGGTATTGAAATAAGATTCGATCAACGAGATGTTCGAATCGTTGATTCCAATAAGAGCGAGCATGTCAATGTTAGAAAGTTTAATTTTCTTTTCGATCGTGCTCAAATAATTTTAGCTCCTTGTTATTATTCAAATCTATTGTATTTAAAATACAATACCCCCACAATTTGAGATTGTGAGGGCAGTATTTTCATTAAGAGTATCGTAGTTTTTGATTGACCTTTAGTTCAGCAGATTATTGCTGCAATCTTCTCCAAGTATCTCTCATTTTTTGGTATCTCGACATTTCATCCTGATTCATTTCTGGAATTTTAAAAGCTTGTTTTGGATAAATTAAATCAGGATTATTGATTTGATCCTTGTTTGATTGGAATATTTTAGGCCATGCAAATGCGTTATCATAAATAGTCTTCTTTTTGGCTATATTCCATAAGCAGTCACCACGAACAACCGTGTAAACTTTTTCTGGAGCAACTTCAATCCAATTATTCAATGCATTCTGCATTTGATTATGAACCTTGTCGAAAAATTCTGGTAGCGCACTTATTCTATTTTTCTTTAGAGCATCCAATTCCGCTTGACGTTCATTTTTGTTCGGTTGCTTAGTTTTAATTTTAGAATCCAGTTCACTCACTTTTCTTCTAAAGCCATCAACATCCGCTTTGCTTGCGCCAACGAGTGCATAAAGTTCATTCATGCATTGATCGACATCTTGTTGAGAAGTTTTTTTCAGATCAGCAATCGCTGCATTTAAAGCTGCCTTTTCCTTGAGCAGACTTTCTTTCCTTGCTTTTAGATTGTTCATTTCTGACATCCATCTATCACTATCCCATTCCTCGTATTGTGCAAAAACATTCATCGAAATGGCAAAGATGAAAATCAGTGTGGGCAAGAATAATTTTTTTAATTTCATATAAAAATCCTCCAATGGTTAATTTTACTTAGGCAGTTTTTCAAGATTTCTTTTTGTTTCTTCTTTATCCTTAGCGCATTGCTCCAATTTGGCATTCAATTCGCCAACTGATCTTTCCAACGATGCCTTTTGTTCCTTTAATGATTTTACTTCTCCCTCGAGTGAACTTACTTCTGCCTTCAATGAATTAAGCTGTGCTACTTGTTCATCGCTTAAACCACTGCTGCAACTGGTTACTCCAAGAGAGGTAATACCAAAAAGTGTAAAAATTAACAAAGAATAAAGTATTTTTCGCATATTTGTACCTCCGTAAGGTTTAGATTCGGGTTAAAAATTTAAGTTAAAGATAGAAATTATTCGCTGAATTGTCAATCAAACTCGAACGAAATCGTACTCTTTTATGCTTCTGAACTATAAAAGTTTCCGTTCAACGAAACTTGTGAATTGATTATTAGCAATAATTATATGATCGAGCACAGGGATTTCTAATATTTTCCCGGCTTCAACTATTTGTTTTGTAACATTAATATCTTCGCGGCTCGGTTCCACATTCCCGCTCGGATGATTATGAACTAGAATAATATTAGCTGCTTTTGAATCTATGGCAGGCTTAAAAATTTCCCTTGGGGAGATAAGACTTGCATTTAGGGTACCTGATGAAATCTCGATCTTTTTTTTGACGTAGTTTGATGAATTCAATATCAATAAATAAAATTTTTCAACATCAAGGTGAGAAAGTTCTTGATTGAAAATGTCAAAAACATCTTTCGGAGATTCAATTTTAATCTGTTTCTCTTTCAAATCGCTTTTGGCGATTCTCTTAGCAATCTCAAAAGCGGCCATTAACGTAATCGCCTTTGTTTTTCCGATACCTTTAAATTTAGAGTGGAGTTCGTCTTGACTCATTTTCATGATTGACTTTAGATCGCCTGCTTCTTTTATTATTTCCCTCGCCAACGAAACAGCAGATTTATTTTTCATTCCTGACCTAATAAGAATCGCAATCAGGTCTACATCGGAAAGATTTTGAGCCCCATAGAGTTCTAACTTCTCTCTCGGCCGATCATCAATCGGAAGATCTTTTACTTTAATGGTCGATTCCCTTTCACTGGATTAAGGATTATTTCATCAATTTTATCAATTGAACGGTTTGAGAATTGAAGAATGTTTAAATAATTATTGATCCCATACTCATTAAGCATAATTTGACTCGAGATACCTGATCTAGAATTATCATTTTGTATATTAAGAATTAGGCTAAACCGATCAAGTTTTTCAGATTTCATGACAGTTGATATTTTTAACATCGTCTCTATTCCATAAAAAACATTTCTAGTTAGACGCAAATTTGAAAGTGAACTAAATTCTTCTGCGAGGTCTATATACAAATCAGTTTCCTCATCATTGAAATAATCAGATGTAAAAACAATTCTATCAGAACTTGGATACATGAACAAAAGATCGTCAGGTGCATACCACGCATCACTTCCAAAGAGACTGGTACGAAACCCAAAGTTTTTAAAATGAGGTATTAAATTTTTGATTACACTTCTATCCGAAATTGAAAGATATACTCCGTCCAGTGAATAGATCGGAGAATCATAATTAAGAATATCATCTAAAGTTCTTTTGTATGTTTTAATGCCTTCAGAATTACATATTACATCGCCGTACTTTCCAAACAATTCAAAGACACTTTTTTCAGACTGCAGTTGTATGAGCGAATCAATTAAAACCTTTTCTAATCCAAGTTTAATTAATTTATTTTCTGTTAGAATCGGCATGTCGATATTAAAACGAATTACCCTATCTAATTCAATTGCTTTCTTTCTTAGATTTACGAGTTGAGAAGTTAAGTTAGAAACAGTCCCATCAAAAAATTGTTCTGTCACAAAATCGATATTCAGTTCTTTGGCGTGTGAGATAAATGCTTCAGAAATATATTTCGCGAATCCTTCACTTTGGGTAAGTACAGCCAATCTTTTCAATCCAAGTTTATTAATACAGTATTCAGCCATCGCTCTACCTCGAATTTCATAATTCGGATTGAACTGTAAAACAAATTTTCTGTGTTCTGCTAAATCTGTACTAGTTGATGTTGGAGAGATCATTGGAATGAAATACTGTTCAGCTTGCGAAGATACTTTCCTTAGCAGTTCAGAATAAATAGGTCCAATTACACAAATTACATCAGGATCAAGCACCAATTTCTTCAGATTTCGTTCAAATGCTTTCTCATTCCCCTCAGTATTCAAAATAATAAGACTAATCTTGAGCTCATTCTCTCCGTTAAATTTGTGAACGATAAACTTTAATCCTTCTAAGATTTCAATTGCAGGAGAGAGTTTAGTTTCATCACCCAGTGGGAATAAAACACCTATTTTAAATTCTTTTACCCCAATAGTTGTTTGTGAAGAATTTTGATAAGCTGAGTAGTATTCTTTTGCCGAAATAAAATCATTTTTTTCGATTGCTTTTCGATAAAGAAGTTTCAATATGTATTGGCTGTTTTGAACGAAACTTAGATTTCGAAATATTTTTTCTAAGTTGGCAGGAGATTTATTATTTATTATAGACCCTAAAAACGAATCGAGCTTTAACTTTTGTGTCTCAGATAATTTCAAATTCGCAATCGGATTTAAATTATTCTTCAATTCATCAAACTGCTTTGTCTCGAAATAAATGATCAACTGAGTCATAATCACATCGAACAAATAATTTGAGCTGGGAAATCTATTTTTGAAAGATTCAGCACTTCTTACTGCCTCGCCGAAATTTCCCAAATAATAGTTAGATGCTACTATAAGATAATTTGAGACATCTGAATGGTCATTATTTGAATTCGCAACATTCGAAAGTACTGCAATGGCATTTGAGTAATCTCCAGCTTTGAAATAGTAAAGTCCCATTTCGAAATTAGCTTTATTTGATTGGGCAATTCCCCTTGTTGATAAAATAATAATAATTTGTATGATTACAAGTATAATCTGTACTTTCAATTTACTCCCACTCTATTGTTGCTGGAGGTTTTGAAGTGATATCATACACAACTCGATTGACTCCTTTGACTTCGTTCACAATCCGATTTGATACTTGCTTAAGAAAATTCTGATCAAGCTTAACCCAATCAGCAGTCATTCCGTCTGTGCTTGTTACAGCTCGTAAAACAATTGTATACTCATAAGTTCTTTCATCTCCCATTACACCGACACTTTGAACAGGAAGAAGTACTGCAAATGCTTGCCAAGCTTCACCATAAAAACCAAAATTTTTCAGTTCGTCAATAAAAATAAAATCTGCATTGCGTAATATTTCAAGTTTTGCATCGTCAACTTCACCTAATATTCTCACACCTAATCCCGGACCTGGGAATGGGTGCCTATTCAAGAAATCATTAGAAATTCCAAGTTCTTTTCCAATTTCCCGAACTTCGTCTTTGAATAATTCACGCAGCGGTTCAATTAGTTCTAATTTCATTCGTTCAGGTAAACCGCCGACATTATGGTGAGTTTTAATCACACTCGATGGTCCTTTTACAGAAACAGATTCAATTACATCGGGATACAATGTACCTTGCACTAAATATTTAACCTCGCCCAGATGATTTATTTCTTCTTCAATAACATTAATGAATGTGTTCCCGATTATTTTTCTTTTAGTTTCTGGTTCCTGAATTCCTTTTAATCTTTGTAAAAACAAATTACTTGCATCGACAAAACGTAATTTTAAGTGCAAATTCTCTTGAAAGAATTTTACAACATTCTGACTTTCGTTTTTTCGCATCAGTCCATTATCGATGTGAATGCAAGTGAGATTATCTCCAATAGCTTCGTGAACAAGAACTGCTGCTACAGTTGAATCGACTCCTCCGCTCAGTGCACACACAACTTTTGCACCACCAACTTTTTCTTTTATTTCGTAAATACTCGATTTGATAAATTTCTTCGGCTGCCAAGTACTTTTACAGTTACAAATATTAATTATGAAGTTCTCAAGGATTATTTTTCCTTCTTCTGTATGATTTACTTCAGGATGAAATTGAAGTCCATAGATTTTTTCTTCCGTATTACAAACGGCGGCGTATTTTGAATTTGATGTCGATGCTGATACAGAAAAAATCTTTGGGAGCGAAATAACTTTATCCGAATGGCTCATCCAAACAATTGAGTGATTTGATACATTATTAAAAATTTGGCTGACGTTGGCTATCTGTAACTTTGCTCTACCAAATTCACGTTTTGCGGATCGATCAATTACCCCACCAAAGTGCTGCACAATCAATTGCAGACCATAACAGATTCCAAGTATAGGAAGATTGATTTCGAAAATCTTTTGATCAATTTTTGGTGAATCTGAATCGTAAACACTTGCTGGACCACCAGAAAAAATTATTCCATTTGGATTGTCTGAAATTATTTCTGCGATGGTTGTATTATAAGGCTTAATGTAAGCAAATACACCAAGCTCACGAATTTTTCTAACGATAAGCTGTGAATACTGAGAACCGAAATCGAGAATTAAAATTTTATTAGTCGGTAGATTCATTTTCGCTTTGAATTTAATAATATTCCCGCCCAAATACAGAGGAAAAGATCACATGCCCAAATTATTCTATTTTTCAAAAACTTATAGAATATGAAAAGATAAGAGAGTGAAACAAAGTAAAAAAATATCTCTTTGATGTTTACCAAACATCAATTCAGATCAATTAAAAGTATTTTATGCACCAATCAATGAACGATATGTAGCACTATCGAGCAGAGGACTCAATTCGGACAAATCGCTAATTTCTACTTTGATTATCCAACCGTTTCCGTATGGATCTTTATTTATCACTTCCGCGTTGCTTTCAAGCTCTTTATTTATTTCCACAACTTTACCGGAAACTGGTGCGAGTAAATCAGAGACGGTTTTTACAGCTTCAAT
This sequence comes from Ignavibacteria bacterium, assembly GCA_016873845.1. Classification (NCBI taxonomy): domain Bacteria; kingdom Pseudomonadati; phylum Ignavibacteriota; class Ignavibacteria; species Ignavibacteria bacterium. The sequence goes on along the minus strand of VGVX01000044.1, from coordinate 5,371 downwards.
TGTTCCGAAGGAATTTCCTTTTTGAATTCCCTCAAGCCCGCTCTGAAGATCCACAAAAACTATATCGCCCAATTCACTTTGTGCGTAATCCGTAATGCCAATAGTGCCGATGTTTCCATCAACTTTAATCCATTCGTGGTCGTTAGTATACTTTAGATTATCTGGAATATTCATTATTTACCTCCTAAAAATCAAACTGAAATGTTTCAAGAAATTTTGTATCGTACTTTCCTTGTTTGAATTGTTCATTCCTCATCATTCGCAGATGAAATGGAATTGTAGTTTCAATCCCCTCGACGATAAATTCTTCAAGAGCTCGTTCCATTTTTTTTATTGCATCCGCACGGTCAAATCCCCTCACAATTAATTTGGCAATCAATGAATCGTAAAATGGCGGAATTACGTAACCTGCATATGCGTGAGTATCTGTTCTAACTCCTATACCGCCGGGTTGATGAAATGCAGTTATTTTTCCAGGTGACGGTCTGAAATTATTTCTCGGATCTTCCGCATTAATTCGACACTCAATCGCCCAACTTTTTGGGGCAATTTTAACCTTCTTAATCCTTTCCCCTGCAGCAACTCGTATTTGCTCTTTTACAAGATCTATTCCATAAACTTCTTCTGTAATTGGATGCTCGACTTGAATTCGAGTATTCATCTCCATGAAATAAAAATTGTGATTTTTATCAACAAGAAATTCTATTGTACCAGCACCTTCGTAATTTACACTCTTCGCACCAAGTACAGCTGCTTCACCCATTTTCATCCTGAGTTCCTCGCCAATAAAAGGTGAAGGTGCTTCTTCGATCAATTTTTGATGTCGGCGCTGAATTGAACAATCGCGTTCTCCAAGATGAATCACGTTCCCATATTGATCACCGAGAACCTGAATTTCAATGTGATGCGGCTCGTCAATATATTTTTCGAGGTAAACTTCAGGATTTCCAAATGCAGATTCAGCTTCATTCCTTGCGAGAGTAAAGAATTTTTCAAACTCATCGATGCTGCGAGCGATCCTCATTCCTTTTCCACCACCACCTGCAGTAGCTTTGATCATCACAGGAAAACCAATTTGAATTGCAGTATCCGCAGCTTCGCGAATGTCGTTGATAATTCCATCGCTGCCAGGCACAACTGGAACACCGGCATTTCTCATCGTATCTTTTGCAACGGCTTTATCCCCCATCGAGCTAATCATTTCGGGTGAAGGACCAATGAACTTTAATCCTGACGCGGAAATTATTTCAGAAAAATTTGCGTTCTCTGCGAGGAATCCATATCCAGGATGAATTGCTTCGGCTCCAGTGATCTCAGCTGCGGCCATCAATCTTGGAATATTTAGGTAACTTTCTTTGCTGAGCGGACCGCCGATACAAACAGCTTCATCGGCAAATCTTACATGCAGTGAATCTCTATCGGCTTCGGAATAGACTGCCACAGTTTTAATTCCCAATTCTTTACAAGCTCGAATAACACGTAAAGCAATCTCTCCGCGGTTTGTTATTAAAATTTTTTTAAACACGATACTTTCTTTATTTAAGGGAAGTTATTGAATTATTAACTCTTGTCTACTAGAAACAGAGTTTGTCCATATTCTACCGGCTTAGCATTGTCGATCAAAATCTTAACTATCTTTCCACTAACTTCCGACTCGATTTCATTCATCAACTTCATTGCTTCTATTATGCAAAGAACTTGGCCTGGACTGACAACATCACCAACTTTGATATAAGGTTCAGCATCCGGAGAGGGTGCTCTATAAAAAGTACCAACAATTGGGGATTTGACTTCATAGTATGAGACTGCCTTCTCTTCACCGACCTTTTCAAGTTTTTTCTCGAGAACTGGAGTTGGTGCAGCAACTGGTGCAGCCGGCTGCACAACTTGCGCTGCCGCAGGCATGGAGAAAGGTAAGAATTGAGGCATACTGCTTTCAGCTACAGAAGGAGATTTCTTTACTCGTACTTTTGAACCCTCTTCTTCAATCTCAACCTCATCAACTCCACTGTCATTAACTATTTTTAGAAGCTTTTTTAAATAATTTAAGTCCATAAATTTACCAATGAATTATTTTACTCTCTCTACGTAGGTACCTGTTCTAGTATCTACTTTAATTATTTCCCCCTCATCAATGAACAAAGGGACATTTATTGTAACTCCGGTTTCAAGTGTAGCTGGTTTCGAACCTCCCGTGGCTGTATCACCCTTGAAGCCTGGATCGGTTTGTGTAACTTCTAATTCAACAAAAATAGGCAATTCGCTGATGACGATCTGCGTTCCATCCATCAATAGGTCTAAGACTACTCCTTCTTTTAAATATTTAACGCCATCACCAAGAATTTCCTGCATCACATGAATTTGGTCAAATGTTTCCGTATTCATCAAAACAAATGAGTCACCATCCTGATATAAAAACTGAAATTGATGCCGTTCAACACGTACAGTATCAACGTTCTCACCAGCTCGAAATCGATTTTCGATCACTCGTCCGGTTTTCAGATTTTTCATCTTTGCCCTAACAAAAGCTCTCCAGTTTCCAGGATTAACATGCTGAAACTCAACAATCTGGTATAAATCATTATTAAATTTGATAATCAAACCTGGTCTGAAGTCAGTAGTGGATCCCATATTTCCTTAATTAGTTTATCTTCATAAAATTGTCGTGTAATTTACTCGAAGAATTCTCTAAAATCAAGAAAAAATCACCTGATTTTTAACGAAAATCATCAAAAACTGATCGATTTCTTATAAAAATCATTAAAAACTTAAAACTCAAAATTCAATTGTAGCTAACTTACTCCTTAGTTATATTGCACCCGTGATAATCGACAAATATTTGCTAAAAAGACTTATTCCACCATTTATTTTTGGGGCTGCGACCTTGATTTTCATTTTTTTGCTCCAATTTTTAATGAAAACTGCCGATAGTCTCATTGGAAAGGGTCTAGATTCTTGGGTGATAATAAAGCTGATTGTCTACAATCTTTCATGGATGTTTGTGCTTGTTGTACCTATGGCGTGCCTCGCAATGGTTTTAATGACTTTTGGGAATATCACTCAAGATAATGAGTTGACAATCCTAAAATCGAGTGGTGTAAGTCTCGTAAGATTAATGATCCCAGTTGTACTTGTTTCGATTGTAATCTGCTATCTGCTGATTGAGTTCAACAACAAAGTTCTTCCAGACGCTAATTACAAAAACAAAAACTTGATGTACGATATCAGTAGAACTAAACCAACGTTGAAGCTTGAGGCAAATGTCTTTTCAAAAGAAATTCCCAACTACAGTGTACTTGCAAGAGAAGTGAGCAAAACCACAAATGAACTTTTCGATGTCACGATTTATGATTTCACCAACATAATTCAAATCCACGTTGTTACCGCGAAGAAAGCGAACATCTTTTTTACGAGAGATAATAAAAAACTATTATTTGAATTGGAAGATGGTGAAATTCATCAGGCTGTTGATCCTAACTTCATTTCGAGCCGACGCATATTTTTCAAGAAACATCGAATATCAATGGATGCTGAACAGTTTCTCTTTGAACAAAGTGGCCCCGGTGCACCGCGTGGAGATAGAGAGCTGAGTGCTCAGGATATGCAGAGAATTGTGGATAGTCTGCAATTAATTTCAACACAAATTAAATCTCAGCTTCAAACGAAAATCACATCATTTTATGAACCACTTTTGAAATCCGATTTGGACACTTTCACAGTTGAAGAAGCCGGCGCCCACACTGCAGTAACTAACTTAGCTTATTTTGCCATGAACGACTCAAAAGCAAAACTTTCAAATATCACGAATGATTTAGCCCGAATAGAATACCTCGATACAGAATCAGATAGATATTTAGTTGAGGTTCATAAAAAATATGCCATCCCGGTTGCATGTATAGTTTTTGTTTTGATCGGAGCGCCAATTGGTGTGATTACAAGAAAAGGAAGTTTTGGTGTTGCAGCTAGTATAAGTTTATTCTTTTTTTTGATTTACTGGGCATGCTTAATTGGAGGGGAAAAACTTGCAGACCGCAGACTGCTCGATCCATGGCTCGGTATGTGGATCGCTAATATGATTATTGGGGCAGCTGGAATTTATTTAACATATAAAATGAATAAAGAACAAATTATCATTGACTTAAGCTTCGTTAAAAGATTTATTCCCAAAGCTTTTAGAAGCCAGATCGAGGAAATTACATCTCAATGAATTTCAAAATAGTTGACAAATATCTCGTGCGACAATTCGTTCAGTCAATTTTCTTTGGAATCATGACATTCACATTGATATTTATTGTAATAGACATGATGGAAAATCTTGACGATTTCATTGATCAAAACGTCGCAAAAGATATTATCTTTCAATACTACGTTTACTTTGTTCCCGAAATTATCAGACTCATTACTCCAATAGCAATTCTGCTTGCTTGTTTGTTCACGGTCGGAAAGTTAAACAATTATAATGAACTAACAGCACTCAAATCAAGCGGGATGAGTTTATTCCGGTTCATGACATCGTTCTTATTGGTTGGATTTGTACTCTCACTTATAACAATTTATTTCACCGCATACGTGGTACCATATTCGAATAAACAGAAAGTTTACATTGAACAATTTTACATGAAAAAGAATTTAGTTTATGCCGGGACAAATCTATTCTTTCAAGATTCACAGGATAAGATTATAAACATTAGTTATTTTGATGAGTACTCCAAGTCGGCAAGCAGAACCGGCATTTTATTTCTGGATAAATCTGATATAAATCATGTAAGCAAAAAAATTGACTGTGAACAATTAAAGTGGGACACATTAAAAAATGAATGGATCGCGGTTAAAGTCATTGAACGAAAGTTTATTTCAGATTCAAAAGATGAAGTGACCGGCTACGATACTTTAAGAATAAACTACTTAAATTTTAAACCCGAAGACGTTTTATTAAAACAAAAGCGAGTGGAAGAGTTAAACATAGCCGAGCTGATGCAAGTTATTAATGATCAGAAAAGAAGCGGAAATGACGTAACCAGACTTTTAATCGATCTCCACTCGATCTTCTCTTTTTCTTTTGCAAATTTTATTGTAGTGTTGTTTGGAGTTCCTCTCTCAGTCGACCGGAGAAAGGGTGGAATGGCATTTCAATTTGGTGCAAATTTATTCTTCACCTTTATCTATCTTGGATTCATGAAAATCAGTCAGTCCTTCGGGAAAAATGGTTTGCTCGATCCAATCCTGACTGCATGGTTTGCAAATTTTGTTTTTATTGTTTTAGCTGTAATTAATATTTTGAGAGTAAGAAAATGAAATGAAGCTTCCACCAATTATGTTTGATGGAAGCTTTTAAATGTTAATCTTTATCCGAAAAATCTGCAATAACTTT
>VGVX01000043.1 GCA_016873845.1 Ignavibacteria bacterium | reverse complement strand
AAATGTGAAAAGAGTATATGCAAAGAAAAAGCAATCTCGACTGATGCCAAGTTTGTTCCCAGGTTTAACTTGAGGGGGTCTAATTTCAACAATGCACGATTTTGTTTGAATATTTTAATTTTTCGAACCTTTTTGATCGAAATTAAATTTTAGTCGGTTGATAGTGATAAATTTTATGCGGCAGGAGTTACAAAAGTTCATCCGTCCAGCAGGTAATTAATGTTAAGTTAAGGGAGAGGCGCTAAAAAAATTGCCTCTCCATAACAAATTATTCCGTTGCTGTCTTGGATCCCATTTATAAATAAGCTCAACTTATTTATCTTAATCGGAGTTTTATTGAAAATCTCAAATAATTAATTTAAACTCGGTTAACATAATCACTAATTCAAACATTTTTGAAGAGCTCTAAATGAAAAAGTTTATTCTTACCACTGCTATAGTATTATTGGCAGTCTTAGTAAATGCTCAGATTATAAGCGATTCTGTTGTAGTTCTTATCAGATGCGATGATTCTGGAATGTCAAATTCCACCAATCTTGCATTAGAAAAATTTGCAGCTACAAAAATCCCCTTTTCGACTTCGGTAATGTTCGCCTGCCCGTGGTATCAGCAAGCAGTGGATATTTTAAAAGCTAATCCTCATATTTCTGTCGGCATTCATCTTACACTAAATGCTGAATGGAAAAATTATCGATGGGGTCCGATACTCGGAAAAGAAGTCCCCTCGCTGACAGACACAGAAGGTTATTTCTTTCCTTCCAGGAAAACTCTTTATGAGAATAATCCGAAATTGGATGAAGTAGAAAAAGAACTTCATGCCCAAGTTAAAAGAGCTGTCCGATCAGGTCTGCAGATCGATTATATCGATTATCATATGGGAACAGCAGTAGATAAACCGGAATATCGAGCAATCGTAGAAAAGCTTGCGAAAGAGTATAAGCTCGGCATATCGAGATACTTTGGCGAGTTTTATACTGACAATATGTATTCGGCGCCGATCGAAATGAAGAAAGATACTTTAATTGATATAATTACCAACCGATTAGAAAAGGGCAAAGTAAATTTACTAGTCTGTCATCTCGGAATAGATAACGATGAACTTCGTGCAATGTTAGATTTGAATCCCTTCGGCCCAACAGAAATGAGCCGTCATCGTCAAGCTGAGCTGGATGCTATGCTCTCCAGTGATTTTATCGATTCTATTAAAAGTAATAAAATAAAAATTATAACATATCGAGATCTAATTACCCTTGTTGGCAGTGAAAATATGGTAAGTCCATTAGATTCTAAAAAATAAGTTCATAAATTATTTTAATTGAAAATTTCACACCGTATTTTCACGGACAATTTAATAATTCCAGAGGGTTTAAATTTTAAACGCCTTGTAAGTGATTATCCTACAAGGCGTTACGAGTGGGCCCGGAAGGACTTGAACCTCCGACCCGCTGATTATGAGTCAGCTGCTCTAACCAACTGAGCTACGAGCCCGATAAGTATTTCAAAATTAAACTGAAAATTTTTTTGTTGCAATAATCGGAATTATTCGATTAAAAAACAATCACTTCTTTAGTCTGCCGGAATTGGTCTTCCCATACTCCGATAAATGTCTTCGATTTGTGCAATCTCCGCCACTATTTTGGAGTTTCCCAAATCCAATTCCAAAGCTTTGCGGTAAAGCGAAAGAGCTTTTCTATATTTACCTTTCATGGGAGAGACCGTACTTTCGTACTGCATATAATCTGCGAACCGAACATAGGCTTCGACAAGTTCTGATTTATTTGTCAAAGATTGATCCGCATCGTGTTTCGTTAAAGAAGTTTTTAATCCGTCTGAATAACTTTTAATTGCCGGGTCAATCTCCATCAAAACATCATCCGAGATAGAAATTGTTGAAGATGATGTCTTTTGCTTCACTTGCGGGTCCATCATCGGAGTCGATTGCTGATTCGCAGAATCTTTCTCCTCTTTTTGACACCCAAAAATTAAGACTGAAATAATTACTGTGAATATTAATTGCTTCATATTATCCTTTTTAAATAATTATAAGTACAACATATTTGATTAACAATGTCAGATCGAGTAAGATTCCGCTCAACTCATTTTTTTAAGAATAAGATTAGCAATATGATCTCCGATTGAAAGCGAGGCTGTGGCAGCAGGGGAAGGTGCATTGCAAACATGAATTATATTTCCGCTATCTTGAATATTAAAATCATCTAACAATCCACCTTGTAAATCGCAAGCTTGCGCTCTTACTCCAGCGCCGCCAGCGATTAAATCATCCCCATTAATTTCTGGAACTAATTTCCCAAGAGCTTTTACAAAAGCTTTTTTATTGTAAGATCTGTAAAATTCACCCACTCCAACTCTCCAATATTTTGAAACAACTTTATGAAATCCTTTCCATGAAAAAGTTTCCAATGTATCCAACATATTGAAAGAATTCTTTTTATACCCTTCTCTCTTAAATGATAAAACTGCATTCGGACCCGCTTCTACGCCGCCATCGATCATCCGGGTAAAATGAACACCTAAAAATGGAAATGCAGGATCAGGTACGGGATAAATTAAATTTTTAACTAAATATTTTTTATTTTCTTTTAATTTATAATATTCACCGCGAAATGGAATAATTCGAATTGGTAGATGTTTATTTGTTAATTTTGCAACTCTGTCTGAGAAAAGTCCTGCGCAACTTACGAAATACTTCGAGATGAATTCACCTTTCGTTGTCTCGGAAATAATGTCTGATTTAATCGACTTTAAATTTAGTAATTTATGAGAGTAAAATATTTCGCCTCCATTCTTCTCAATAACAGAGGTATATTTTTTTGCGACTTCCTTGAAATCAATAATTCCTGCTTGAGGTACATGTATAGCTTTAAGACCGCGTGCATGGGGCTCATACTCTTTTATCTGCTCCTGGCTAATAATTTTCAGATCAGATAATCCATTTTGAATTCCTCTATCATAAATCATATTTAGAGTTGGAATTTCCTTCTCATTAACTGCAATAATTATCTTTCCGCATAATTCAAATTTGATGTTTTCTTCCCGGCAGAATTTTATTAATTGATTGTAACCATCGACGCAATTCTTTGCCTTTAAGCTTCCGGGTTTGTAGTAAATGCCTGAATGTATCACCCCGCTGTTGTTTCCCGTCTGATGTTTTGCAACGTCATTTTCCTTTTCGATAATTGCGACTTTTAAACTAGATTTATTTTTGAGCAGCTTAAGTGCAGTCGCAAGCCCTACAATTCCAGCACCGACAACAACAACATCAAATTGTTTCATACAATTTCTTGAATGGAAAAATTAAAGTCTTCCTCAATTTTCGAAAATTCAATTCCAGCTAAATCTTTATTTGAAACAATTGGATTTTCAACCATCCAATCAATGTGCAGCGATTTGTCGTTATAAATTATACATCTTTCAGCAGTTTTTTCGTAAAGAGCAGTACATTTATATGAAAATATTGCCTCGTCAGAAAGTACGGCGAAACCATGTGCAAAGCCTAATGGCATCCAGAACTGTAAGTGATTTTGCTCAGAAAGTTCAATCGCAAAATATTTACCAAATGTAGGTGAGCCGAAACGAATATCAACTGCAACGTCGAGAACTCTTCCCTTCAATACTTGACACAATTTTCCTTGAGAAGATTCTCCTACTTGATAATGAAGTCCTCGCACAGTTCCATGTTTAGATTTTGAAATATTATCTTGAACAAATTTAATTGTACTACCCAATTCAGAGTATTTTTTCTCACTGAATGATTCAAAAAAGTACCCCCGATTGTCTTCGAAAACATCCGGTTCAATAACTAATAATCCAGAAATAGGTGTTTTTTTAAATTTCATGTTAGGTGCTTATGCCTCTCTTATCACTTTGTCGAGATAATCGCGATAGTTGGACTTTGGAATTCGTGAGATCAAATTTGCGAACTCACTTTTTGATATGAAATTTTTGAGATAAGCTATTTCTTCAATGCAAGCGACTTTTAAACCTTGTCGATCTTCAATTACCCCGAAAAAGTTTGATGCTTGAAGCAAAGCTTCAGGAGTACCAGTATCGAGCCAAGCTACGCCTCTTCCAATTTTTTCGACTCTAAGTTGTCCACGTTTTAAGTATTCAAGATTCACATCCGTGATTTCTAGTTCATTCCGTTTTGAAGGTTTTAAATTCTTTGAAATTGAAACAACATTATTGTCATATACATACAATCCTGGAACGGCATAGTTAGATTTAGGTTTTAGAGGTTTCTCTTCGATCGAGATAGCTATTCCGCTGTCGTTAAACTCAACGACACCATATCTTTCTGGATCGTTCACGCGATAACCGAAAATCGTTGCCCCATCTCTCTTTCCGATCGCTTTGTAAAGGAAATCCATTTTGCCATAAAAAATATTATCTCCCAAAATCAGTGTTACATTATCGTCGCCAATGAATTTTTCTCCTATGATAAAAGCTTCGGCAATTCCATTTGGTGCAGATTGTATTTCGTAGGAGAACGACATTCCGATCTGTGCTCCATCATTAAATAACCTTTTGTACATCGGAATGGTGCTCTCATCTGAGATGATTAATACTTCTTTTATCCCAGCGAGCATCAAGATCGATAATGGATAGTAAATAAGAGGTTTGTCATAAATCAAACATAATTGTTTACTATAAACTTTTGTGGCAGGATAAAGTCGCGTTCCCGCACCACCCGCAAGTACAATACCTTTCATATAATTCCCATTAAGTTAGCCAAACTTGTATCAACTCTTTTATAATGTTTGTGGAAAGGTCTAGACAGATTACGTTCCACCTTGCAGAACTTTGTCAGTTAAAATTCGTTTTTTCAAAATCGCCTTTCCCGAGCCTGTTTTGAAATATTTCTCAAGTTCCCTTGCTTTTTCTTCAGTTCTCACAGCAACATAGCAATTAAGTGTAAGTGGTCAGTACGCTTTAGTTGAATTTGACATGCCATTAATATGTTCATCAAAGCGTCTTGTAAGATCATTCGTTGAACCTATGTAAATAAATTTCTTCTCAAAATTTCTTAGAAAGTAAACGTACTACATTTAAGATCTTATTATTAATGACATCAAAAAAATCTATCTGAACTTTACTTTGCTTGCCAAACGACTGACTGATTTCTGTTTCAACAAACTCTGTCAGTTAAAAAGTCCTATTTTCAATTTGACAAGTTTGGCGGAAAGGGCGAGATTCGAACTCGCGGTACCCGTTAGGTACACACGCTTTCCAGGCGTGCCAGTTAAACCACTCCTGCACCTTTCCGTCTATAAAAACTTTATGCAATTTAAAAAAAAATTGCGAATGATGAAGAACTAATTTATGATCCACCAATTGCAGCTTTGATCGATTGAAAGGCTGCGTCGCATGTCTTGTCTAAATCCTCTGTTGTATGTGCAGTTGAAATGAACACTGCTTCGAACTGAGAAGGAGCAAGATAAATACCTCGATTTAACATCTCACTAAAAAACCTGCTGAATAAATTTGTGTCAGATTTTACAGCCGTAGTGTAATCAATTACGGATTCTTCAGTAAAGAAAAATGTTAACATTGATCCGACTCTATTTATACAATAGTTTTTTCCCGTGGATTCGAAAGCTTTTCTAATTCCTCCTTCGAGATATGATGAGGATTCTTCTAATTCAGAATAGAGATTTGGATTTTCTTTAATAAAACTTAAAGCCGCATAACCAGCAGACATAGCAAGCGGATTACCGCTTAGTGTGCCTGCTTGGTAGACTGGTCCCAAGGGCGAAACCATTTCCATAATTTCTCTTTTTCCACCGTACGCACCCACGGGCAGTCCACCGCCGATTATTTTTCCAAATGTTGATAAGTCCGGTGTTACTCCAAGAATTTCTTGTGCCCCGCCCTTAGCAACCCTGAAACCAGTCATCACTTCATCAAAAATGAGCACGATTTTTTTTTCATCGCAAATTACCCTTAGCTCTTGAATGAAAGCATCTGTCGATCTAACAACTCCAATATTCCCAGCAATCGGTTCAATAATGATCGCTGCAATTTCATTTTTATTGGATTGAACCAACTTTTTAACGGAATCAATATTATTAAAATCAGCAACTAATGTATCAGCCGCATTCCCATCTGTGACACCCGGTGATGTCGGTACACCAAATGTTAAAGCACCTGAACCAGCTTTAATTAAAAAGTAATCTGCATGTCCGTGATAGCAGCCCTCAAATTTTATAATTTTGTTTTTCTTAGTGAAACCTCTGGCAACTCTTACAGCACTCATGGTTGCTTCGGTACCACTGTTCACCATCCGGACCAATTCTACGGATGGAACAAGTTCAGTTATTAGTATTGCCATCCTTACTTCAAGTTCAGTTGGTGCGCCAAAACTGACTCCCGCATCAATTGCCTTTTTCAATGCATTAATTATGAAAGGTGGATTGTGCCCAAAAAGATGCGGGCCCCAACTGCCGATGTAATCTATATATTCATTTCCACTGACATCCCAAAACTTTGAACCGCTACCATGCTGAATAAAAATTGGATTGCCGCCAACTGATTTAAATGCTCTAACCGGAGAATTGACTCCGCCAGGAATATATTTTTTGGCTGTTTCAAATAATTCGATGCTTTTCTCTCGAGTCATACTATATTATTTTTTCCTCCATGAAGAGTTAATTTTATGCGATACAAGTTATTATCGATTAAATAAAATATAGGTTTTCAGTCTTTAAAAATAGATTGAATATATGCGTATTCATCGTCGGCTAAAGGCTTATCGCATTTTGAAAGATTAACTTTGACTTGACTTAAATTTCTGAATCCTGGAATCACTGCGCCCACGACTTTCAAGTGCAATAAATATTGAAATGCAGCTCGTGCAAGTTCTTCTACATTAGATCCGAATTTTTCTTTTAGTTTTTCAATTTTAGGTTCAAGTTTTGTTAGATTCTCAATCGTGAACCGCTCGGAGTTTGCACGATGATCTCCAGGTTCAAATTTTGGAGGATTATTTTTATTATACTTTCCAAGCAATAGTCCTTGAGCAATCGGACCAAAAGCGATAAATGAAATTTGATTCTCTTCCAACAGTTTTCTCGTTGGAGTTCCATCAGCAACAAAACGGTCATCAATTTCACTCGCAAAGCTTTGGATTGCATCGGGTTTAACTCTTGGAATTAATTTCACAAAATCTTCATGTCTGTAAGCAGATTGACCTATTAGCCGAATTTTACCCTCTTCACGAAGCCGATAAATCACTTCGATCGCGTCATCAAGATACTCATCATTATCGCCGAAATGTCCGTGATGAAAATAATAGAGATCAATGTAGTCTCGCTGCAAATTTTTTAGCGACTGTTCGCACTGATGACGGATGTGTTGAGGTTCATAAGCATGTGCTGCGGTTCCGGGAAACCAGCCGATCTTAGTTGCGATTATAAAACTATTAGATCTATTTCCAAGAATTCTTGCGAGCATCCTTTCAGCTCTCCCATTGCCATACACATCTGCATTGTCAAAATGATTTACACCTTGATCAATTGCATAATTGATCGCTTCAGTAACTTCTTTTTCGTCAACATTTGCCCAGCCATTTGGCACACCATTTACCCAATTAAGTCCGCCCATTGTCCAACAGCCGAGACTAATTTCGGAAATCTCGACATCTGATTGACCTATTCTGCGAAATTTCATTGTTTCCTCCTATTATTATGTTATTGATTCAATATTCTGGCTGCTTCTTTTGCGAAGTAAGTTAATATCATGTCTGCACCAGCTCTTTTAATTGCAATCAGTGATTCCATCATTACTCTCTCTTCATCTATCCAATTATTCTGTCCAGCAGCTTTTATCATCGAATATTCTCCGCTCACTTGATAAGCCGCTGTGGGCAAATTAAATTTTTCTTTAACGCGATAAATAACATCAAGATAAGCTCCAGCAGGTTTTAACATGACAATATCTGCACCCTCAGCTATATCTTGTTCAACTTCCCTTAAAGCTTCTAAAACATTTGCGACATCCATTTGATGCGATCTTCGATCACCGAATTGCGGCGTCGATTCTGCTGCATCACGAAATGGTCCATAAAATCCAGATGCATATTTTGCTGAGTAAGACATGATAGGCAAATTCTTAAATCCATTCTCATCGAGAATCTTTCTAATTGCAGCAACTCTTCCATCCATCATATCTGATGGTGCGATAATATCAGCACCGGCTTCTGCATGACTTAATGCCTCTTTTGCTAAAAGTTCATTTGTTTCATCGTTTAGTATTTCTTCACCTTTCAGAACCCCGCAATGTCCATGAGAAGTGTATTCGCACATACATACATCGGTGATTACCACTAATCTTGGAATTTCTTTTTTTATTGCACGCACACTAAGTTGAATGATACCTTGATCGTCATAAGCTTCACTTCCAACGTCATCTTTCTTTTGTGGGATACCAAATAAAATAACTGCTGGAATACCTAATGAGGCAACTTCTTTGCACTCAGCAACGAGTACATCAACAGACATTTGATAAACTCCAGGCATCGAACCAACTTGCTTTTTGACCTTCTCACCATGACAAACAAACAATGGATAAATAAGATCATTTATCTCAAGTGATGTTTCTTTAATCATTTCTCTAATGACTGGATTGTAGCGTAAACGTCGTAATCTAGTTATTGGAAAGCTGCTCATAAATTTATCCTATTAAATATATTTTATTAATCACTTTTGTTTTCAATTTAGGTTTTTGAATCTTTTGAGAGATAACTAATTATTTTATCTGCAAGACCTTCGGAGTTCTTGATGCAATCGCCAACTGAAATCCCTCCTCTATAATTGCCACCGAGAAATATTCCGGGAAAGCGTTTTTCAAATTTTTCAAAATAATTTTCATACTCAATGTAGCCGATATTATACTGCGGGATCGCTTTTTCCCATACTCGATATTGAGTTGAGATAGGCTCAGAATAAATATTCATCAATTTTTTAAAATCAGCTACAACTTCATCAATTCGAATTTGAATATCTGCTTGCATCAACATTGGCTCACGTGCGCCGCCAATAAAAATTGTAAATGAATCTTCATCATAATTAGAACGATTGGGAAATATCACACTCCCCCAAATTGCTCCGAGAAAAGTTTTTTTCTCTTTCTCAGGGATTAAGAATCCAAAACCATCTAATTTTTGGCCAATGTCTTGCTTCCTAAAAATTAAATTCAAGACAATAACCGGAGGATAATAAATCGAATCAAGGTAATTACTCAGCCGTCCATCTACATCACGAAGAATTTCAGAAACTTCAAAGGAAGGAATGGTAAACAGGACTGAATCAACAATATATTTTTTTGTTTTCTTTTCAGAAATCGTATCAATTCTCCATTTGCCATTCTCTGATTGAATCCTTTGCACTGGCTCATCAAGTAAAACAGAATCTTGAAGATATTTGTACAAAGCTTCAGGTAAAACTTTCATTCCAGATTTGAAAGAAAACATTTCAGCATTTTGCTTTGATTTATCACCGCGCAATTTTCTTTCCTTCCGTCCTTTTATCATTCCCTTAACCAACCCACCGTAGACTTCCTCCAATCGATAAAGTTTTGGGAAAGCACTTTTCACACTAAGTTGTTCCGGATCACCAGCGAAAACACCGGAGATAAAAGGATTTATTGCATAATCGAGAAATTCCGCACCAAGTCTCCTTCTTACAAAATTTGCGATGCTTTGATAATAACCATCTTCGGATTTACCTATCAATGGCTCAAGAAGTAAACGAAGTTTTCCTTTAGTTGAAAATAATCTTGACTTGACAAAACTTTTTGGATCCATCGGGAGCGGATGCAATTTTTCATTCCGCAGAATGTACCTTTTATTAGCGGAAGCATCAGCATAACAAAATTCATCTTTTAAATCTAATTCATCCACGAGTTGCGAAATAAGTGGTGTTGTTTCTAATCCGGAATTCGGTCCTGAGTCAAATAATGTCCCACCATTTTTCAGAGTTTGAATATTCCCACCTACAAAAGATTCTTTTTCCAGTACTGTAACATCAACACTGCGTCTCCTGAGCCAATACGCTGTGGTTAATCCGGTTATTCCTGCACCGACGATTACAACCTTTCGCAAATTTCCTCCTTTAGTGCAAGAATGAAAAGTTCCGAGTCGTTCAGACCTTCCATTACAACATATTTTTCAACGCTTAACTGTTCGGCGATATGCCTATACTCGATATCGAGTTCATAAAGAGTTTCAACATGATCACATACAAAGCTTATTGGAACAATTAGAAGATTTTTCTTACCGGATTCAATTACAGTTTGAATTGTATTTTCAGTCGAAGGCTTCAGCCATTTGACAGGTCCAACTTTACTTTGATAACATAAATGAAATTCATGAGAATGTTCCCGTGCCTCCATTACAAGCTTAATTGTTTCCCTAATTTGTGATGGATAAGGATCTCCTTTTTTTACAAAACTTTCTGGGAGACCATGCGCACTGAAGAGAAGCTGAACATCCTTTTGAATTTCTTTCGGAAATTTCTGGAGTGTTTCATCTATTCTTTGATTTACAGCGTTGATGTAAAATTTATTTGTATTAAAGTTTTTTATAAAGACTTCTTCAATTTGTGAAGATGTAAAAACCCTTTTCCATTCCCTGTAGGCGGAATTTGTTGTCGAAAATGAATACTGCGGATAAAGAGGCAGAAGAATAACTCTTTTATAGTATTTTTTTGAAATCTCATTTGCTACATCTTTTATCAATGGATGCCAATACCGCATTGCGGTGAACACTTCAATATTGTCAAAACCTTCTTGTAAGGATTTCTCCAATAATTTTCTCTGTCGTTCAGTCCAATAGTTGATGGGAGAACTCCCTCCAATAATATCATATTCCTTTTTAACTTTAGGGGCGCGAGCCATAGAGATTACTTTTGCAATTAATCCTTGAAATAAAGGAATTTTAAATATATCAGGATCTCTAAAAAGATTTTCAAGGAATGGCTGCACAGATTCCAAATTATTGGGACCGCCAAGATTAAAAAGTATTATTGCAGTTTTTTCGTTCATAGTTATACTGTCCTCGAATATCTTGCGTTATCTTCTTTGCGCTCAATGAATCCATCAAAATTCATCGCAATATTTCTTATCAGGAGTCTGCCCATTTCCGAAACCTTGATTGAGTCATTTTTGATTTCTACCAAACCATCTTCACACATCTTCTTAAGATTCTCCAAGCCAAAACTAAAATATTCGTTAAAATTAATTTGCAGCTCATCATTGACTTTTGGAATATTCAGTTCGAAGTCACACATTAATTTCATTATGACAGTTCTTCGAATTAGATCATCTTTGCTCAATCGATAGCCTTTCCAAGTTGGAAGTTGATTTTTATCGATAGCACTAAAATAATCTTTTTCAGATTTCCAATTTTGAGCATAAACATTTTCAAGTTGACTAATGGCCGTTACGCCAAAAGCGTAAATGTCACATCCAGAATTAGTGCTGTAACCTTGAAAATTCCGATACATCTTTTTTTCATGTAAAGCGACTGCCATTTCATCTTCTGATTTGGCGAAATGATCCATCCCGATGAAGATGTACCTAGCATTGGTTAATTTTTCAACAGTCAATTTGAGTATTTCCAACTTTTCATTCGGAGTCGGAAGATCATTAGGATTAATCAATGCTTGATGTTTCTTCATCCATGGAACATGAGCGTAGTTAAATACAGCAATTCTGTCAGGTGCAATTTCAATCGTAGCATCGAGAGTTTTTTCGAACGATTTTATTTTTTGAAACGGAAGCCCATACATTAAATCAAGATTAATGCTTTGAAAATTTAATTCTCGCACCCACCCTACAACCTGTTTTGTCATTTTCTCTGGCTGAATTCTATTGACCGCTTTTTGTACTTCTTCATCAAAATCTTGAACCCCCATACTGATGCGGTTAAATCCTCCTGAACGAAGTGCTGAGAGATGTTCTTTCGATAATCCTCGCGGATCGATCTCACATCCATTTTCTGAGTTTGATTCAATTTGAAAAGAATGATTTATATAGGAGATTAAAGTATTTATTTCTGCAGGAGTTAAATGCGTCGGTGTACCTCCGCCCCAATGCAGCTGAGCGACGCTCCTGCCGGTTTTCAAATATTTATTAACTAAATCGATCTCTTTTTTTAAATAACCTATATATGTACTAACTCTTTTTCTATCATGTGTAATAAGCATATTGCATCCGCAGAAATAACACAGCGTATCACAAAAAGGAATATGAAAATACAAAGACAAATCTGGAGGAGTCTTTTCATTATTGGAAGCAATTATTTCATCAACAAAATATCGATGAGTAAAACTTTCATTGAACTGCGGTGCAGTTGGATAACTTGTGTATCTCGGGCCCGGCACATCATATTTTTTGAGTATGTCAAGATTAATATTCATTTGCCAGCCGTCTAAATCAGTTTAATCTGTGTCATCTGTGTTCTATTAAAAAATGATATTACCAAATACTATAACCTTTTACTTTTCTCTTTAACATAATTGACAAGAAATTTTAACTTAGCTGGTTCAGTATCCGGATGAATTCCATGTCCAAGATTGAATATATGTCCAGTACTACCAACGGCATTTAATATTTTATCTGCTTCTTCTGAAATTGTCTTCTCTGAAGCGTATAGCACGGTTGGATCCAGATTCCCTTGAATCGCTTTCTTTCCCGCAACTTTATTAACAACACTTGAAAATTCGATTGTCCAATCGAAGCCAATCACATCAGCTTGAGTATTAATCAGCTTTTCATACGATGGTCCAATCCCTTTCGAAAACAATATGACCGGTTTGTCTGTTTTTACTTTTAATTCATTAACAATTTTCTCCATATATCTCAGCGAGAATTCTTCATAATGATGAGGTGATAAAATTCCACCCCAAGTGTCAAAAATTTGAACAAGGTCTGCGCCTGCTGAAATCTTGGCTGATAAATAATCAATGATATTATCCGATAAGAAGTCTAATGTTTTATGAGCAGCAGTTGACTGCTGAAAAATAAATCTCTTAATATTAGAGAATGATTTTGAACCCTTTCCTTCAACCATGTAAGTTAGTAGGGTAAACGGTGAGCCTGAAAATCCAATGATAGGGACTCTTCCATTTAATTCACGCTTTGTTAAAGAGACTGCATCAAGAACGTACTTCAATTTATCCGATGGATCAATTTTCATTAAAGTATTTGCATCCGCTTCAGTACGGATTGGCTTTGAAAACACAGGTCCGGTTCCTTCTTCAATGCTTAATTTCATCCCCATCGCTTCTGGAATTACAAGTATATCCGAAAAAATGATAGCTGCATCAACACCTATAATGTCAACTGGCTGAATTGTAACTTCAGCGGCAAGTTCAGGAGATTTACATAAATCGAGGAAGCTAACTTTATCTCTTATTGCACGATATTCAGGTAAATAGCGGCCTGCTTGACGCATTACCCAAATTGGTGTTCGCTCAGTCTTCTCTCTTTTGCATGCTCTAATTATCAAATCGTTTTTTATCATCTAATTTTCTTTCTTAAAATAATTCACAACAGAATCTACAAGTCCTTGGATTGTATGATTATCCGGAACAATCTTAACTTGCACTCCATAATTCTCGATCGCTTTTTTTGTCGTCGGTCCAATCGCAGCAATGATTTCATTCTTAAAATATTCAACTGCATTTTTGATTTTGAATATTTCTAGATAATTCACGAAAGTTGATGGACTAGTGAAAACATATAGATCTATAGTATTTACCTTTAATTGTGATATTGAATCTTCAATCTCGTTTGGTTCGGGCACAACTACATCGTAGACAGGTACGCTGACTGGGAGTGCTCCAAGTTTTGTTAACTCATCAACCAGTTCAGGACGTCCGATTTCAGAGTGGGGAATTAAAAATCTCTTCCCGATAATATTTTGTCCCTTGATTTCATTTATAACTCCAATAGAACTAAATTCTTTCGGAACAAAACTAACATGAATACCTTGCGTCTTACATTCGGCTTCAGTTTTAGGCCCGACAGCTATAACATCATAAGCACTGAGATCTAATTTCAGTTCATGATATTCTAATCTTTTTAAAAACCATCGAACAGCATTTACACTCGAAAAAATAATTGAATCAAATTCCAAAATATCTTTTATAGCATCATCACACTTCTTCCATGAACTTGGTGGAACAATTTTTAACGTGGGAAGAACTATAACCTTTGCACCAGCTGAGGTAAATAATAAGGAAGATTCATCTGACTGACTGAGAGTTCGGGTAAGTAAAATGGTTTTACCATCTAATTGCTTTTCTATTATGTATGGTGTGAGTATACCATCTTTAATAAAATCAAAAAGGTAATTTCTTTCTGCTTCAATTAAATCATCATGATGATTCTTTCCAATATTCCTCTGAACTGTTGAATAGATAATTCCAAGTATAATATCGGAAGTCAGACAGGGATCAACTTCACGAAAAACTTTTCTTTCAATTCCTTCTGTAAGAATATTTGAAAGCATCAGTTTTAAGAGAGACATTTTCTCTTCGATTTCTGAGTGATTAGTCGATTGTGTCTTCAATCTCGTCCGCTGAAAAATCAAGAAAAAGTTTTGATATTTCATCATAAACATAAAGACATGCAGAATGAATCCTTTCAAATCTTCCAACACAGAAATTTGTTGATCAATCTTCTTCTGCAGTTCACTGATGAGTTTGGATAACCTGGTTTCAATGATTGCGAAATAGAGTTCTTCTTTTGATTTGAAATAATTGTAGATAGTTCCTTTAGCTATTTCTGCATTTTTTGCAACGAGTTCCATATTCACTTCATGAAAATCGTGTGCAGAAAAAAGAGGCGCAGCAATCTCAAGAATTAACTCACGCTTGCTTTGCTTTGCACTTATATGTGATCTTGAGCTGATCATTTTTTCGATTGCTTTTTAATCTCAGCCAAAACTTTACCAGCACCAGCTGCTAAAAGATTCCGCGCAAGCTTTTCGCCAAGAACTTCAGGAATTTCGACGGAGCCATCAACACTTTGCTCGAAACTTATTGAACCATCTAATGATAAAATTCTACCGATCAATGTGAGTTTATTTGACTCAACATATCCATAAGCTGCGATAGGCACTTGGCAACCACCTTCAAGTTTTTTCAGGAAGGCACGTTCAGCCCGAATCGCAACTTCCGTTTTCACATGATTAATTCTTTTTAAACAATCAATCAGTTCGAGATCTGCTTTTCTGCACTCTACTGCAATAGCTCCTTGTCCAACTGCCGGCAGCATTTGATTTTTCGGAATAGTTGAAGATATGTTTTCCTCAAAATTTAATCTCTCAACGCCGGCTGATGCAAGAATAATCGCATCCCAATTTGAGCTCAAATATTTTTGAATTCGAGTTGGAACGTTTCCGCGCAAATCAAATATTTGTATATCCGGCCTTAGATGAAGAAGCTGTGCAGTTCTTCTTAACGAACCAGTCGCAACTTTTCCACGCAAAGGAATTTTATTTATAGTTAAATTTTTTCTTTTTGAAATAATTACATCATTGACTTTGTGCCGCTTTGTGATTGCGGCTAAAATTAAATTCTTATCAAGCTTCGTCTCCATATCTTTAAGACTATGTACTGCAAAATCTATTTCACCATTCAATAATTTGTTTTCAAGTTCTTTCGTAAAAAGACCTTTATCGCCAATTTTTGAAAGAGCTACGTCAAGAATTTTATCTCCTTTTGTTTTGATGATCTTCAATTCGATTGATATATTCTTTACACGCTTTTCGAGGAGAGATTTTATATATTCTGCCTGCCAGAGTGCAAGCTCGCTTCCGCGTGTTCCAAGAATAAACGTTCTACTCACTTTCATTCCCTTTCGAATTCAAATTGAACATGTCTTTCAGAATCTTAATTTTCAATTGCAGCTCTCCTTGTGTATCTACTTGGTCAGCAGATTTTCGTAAATATACTGTTGGATTGTGAAGCAGCTTTTTTACGATTCTTTTAGTAAGGAGTTCAAGATTTTCTACTTCGTTTGATGCAAATTTATTTTTGAAAGCATCAAATTCCTGAGAACGAACAGATTCAAATTGTTCCCTCATTGATTTCAATAATGGGGAGATTTGAAGTGAATTGTGCCAAGAAAACAATTCTATAAGTTCTTCCATTATAATTTTCTGGATTGCGGGAAGAAGGGCTTTTTTACCTTCAAGACTCAAATTAACCATCGTTTGAAGCGAATCGATATCATTGTAGAAAATATTTTCAATGTCTTTTACATTTGGATCGAAGTCCCGTGGAATTGCGATATCCATAATGCAAACCGGTTCGAACTTCCTCTTTCGCATCGCAGCACTCATTTCATCTCGATTAATGAGAATCGAATTCGAGCTTGTTGCAGAAATGATTATGTCGTATTCATTCAGTCGTTCTTTCAAGTTATCGAAAGGCAAAACTTTGGCATTGTACTTTGCAGCAAGTTTTTCTGCTCTGGAAAAAGTTCGATTCGAAATGGTAAGATTAGTAACATTTTTCTGAATGAGATTTTGGATTGTCAGTTTTCCCGTTTCGCCGGCACCGATAACGAGCACTGACTTCTTCTTTAAATCGGAAAATATTTTGCCCGCAAGCTGCACAGCCGCGGAACTGACTGAAGTAGGTCCCTCGAATAAATCTGTTTCCGTTTTAATCCTCTTTCCAAGTTTTAAGGCAGATTGAAAGGTCTTCTGAAGAAACGTACCTACACAATTTTCCTCAACAGCAATATTATATGCATCTTTTACTTGACCGAGAATTTGCTGATCTCCGATAACCAATGAATCGATTCCGGAAGAAACACGAAAAAGATGGTTTGCTGCTCCGCAAGAATAGTAATTCAAAAAATTATCAGATTTTATTTTTGTAACAGGTTTTTGAGTTAGAATGAATTCCTGAACTTCGCGGTAAGTAATCGAATGATTTGACGGTACTCCATAAATTTCAGTGCGATTACAAGTGGATAAAATACAAACTTCTTTGAGGAGGGTTTCTTTTATTTGATTTAGAATTTTTCTTATCTCAATTTCAGATAAATATAATGCCTCTCTTAATTCTATCGGAGCCGTTTTGTGATTAATAGTAACTGAAATTAAATTCATCGTGCTTCTATTTGTCTCTTCGATCCATTAATGAAATTTATGAAATCCAGTGAACAGCAAATTCAGCAGAGTCATAGAAAACAATGCGACGACAAAACCAGCAAGCGAAAGATAAATTATTCTTTTCCCGCGCCATTTGGCAAATATCTTAGTTGTAATTCCGAGAGCATAAAGTATCCAAATAAAGATCGTTGCAATTAATTTAGGATCGAAATAGGATGGATTTGTAAATGCTTGTGGCATCCAAATAATTCCAATAACGATCGCAGTCGAAAGCATTGTAAAGCCTATCAATGCTGAAGTATAGTTTAATGATTCAAGCAACTCGAGATTCGGAAGTCTTTGGTACAACAAACCGAATCGGTGCATTTTGATTTGTTTATAAAGCATCAAATATAATCCGCCATAGATTGCTGAAAACGTTATACCAGCGTATCCGGCCAGAGCGGTGAAAACGTGAACTCCTAAAAAAGGACTTCGTAATATCTCTTGCACGTTTAGTAAATCAACAATTTTCAGTGATGATATTATTTGAAAAACCATTGGTATGAAGAGAATGAACATCCCAGTATTCCGAACTTCTGTAATGAGTTCAAGAATGTAATAGGAAAGTGTAATGGCAAATGCCAGCAATGTAAAAATTTCGAAAATGTTCGTGATTGGGACATGATCAAATTCAATTGTTCTGGCAAATAAATAGAAAAAATGAATGAGCAAGGTTAGAAAAAGGATAATTCGTTTTAATCTAGCGAGACTTTTTCTTGGCTTCCAAAAGTTGGAGAAATAGAGAATGAAAACTATGAAATAAAGGATTGGAATAGCAATATTGAGATTTTCTATTAATATTTTCATAAATCTGACTGACTGGTCAGTACAATAATAACTAAATATTTCAAATTATCAAACTATTTTTGCCACAAACTTCCATTAGTCAACCTTCAGTTGTGATGCAAGAAAAACTTAAAATAATAAAAAAAATACGAGAAATCTTGAAAGGAATAAATCAGTAGAGTTGTATAAGTTGACTACTAGATGAGTGTAAAGCCAGCCGCCAAATGTTTTCTTCAAGCGAATTTCTTCGCTCTCACTGATGTAGGAGGTTCAGCAAATGGCGGCTGAAATTTTAATTGAAAACTTAATACTCACAATTAAATGTTAATATACAGATTTTTTTTCTAAAGCGTTGAATTTATCAACCCCGATTTAAAAAAACGTGACGACGAGTACGGAGTTTTTGTACAATAAATGAGAATCACTGCCATCAATCCGGAATGATTCCAACTAGTGTGTGCTTAACTTTTTAATTTTGGAAGTGTGAATGTAAATTTAGTCCCAACTCCAATTTCACTTTCGACCCAAATGTTACCTGAATTCTTTTCCACTAACTCTTTTACTAAAATTAGTCCAAGTCCTGTTCCATGTTCATCTGCAGTACCAGCAGTTGAATGCTTCGTTTCAATCTGAAAAATCTTTTGTAAGGCAGCTTCATCCATTCCGACACCATCGTCTTTAATCGAAATGTAAACCATGTCATCTTTCAAGCTGCTTGATACAATTATATTTCCGCCAATGTTTGTGAATTTAATTGCATTGGAGATTAAATTCTGCAAAATCGACGTTAGCATATCATCATCAGCGTAAACATCATGTTCTGGATCGATTTCACTTCTTAATGAAATATTTTTCTTAACGGCATTTCCACGTATAACGCTGATGATTTGTTCACTAAAATCTTTAAGATTATAAACTTCCGGCTCGAATTTTTCTTTACCTCTCTGAATTAAAGCCCAGCTCAGCAGGTTTTGAACTAAGTTAAATAAATGTTTCGATGAATTATTAATGTAACCAATATATTCTTTTTTTTCTTCATCAGAAAAATCATCCATATGTTCATACAATTGTCCGGAGAAGCCAAGAAGCGAATTAAATGGACTTTTGAGATCATGTGAAACAATAGAGAAGAATTTATCTTTCTTCTGATTTAAATCTATAAGTCGCTGTTCAGACTCCATCAATTGTTCATTCAAATCCTTCAGTTCATTTGCTCGCTGTTCCATTAAATCATTACTTTTTTGAAGTTCAGCGGTGTAACGCTTTAATTCATCTTCATTTTTTTTCTTTTCAATTGCAGACGCAACTTGTTCGGATACAAATGTTAAAACTTCTTTATCGTTTTCTCCATATGCATATTCATCATGATAATCTTGAACAACCATTACCCCGATTGTTTTTCCGGCAATTTTTAGTGGAACACCAAGCCAGACTTCTGACGGAGAACCGACAACATTAACCTCTCCTGATTCGTTCAGTTTATCAGAGAGTTCCTTGTCAACGATCACTGCTTGACCTGTTCTTAAAACATATTCTGTACAACCTCTACCGAATTTTTTTGGCGGCTGAGGCGGATCGAATTCATCAACAAAATATGGGAAACTGATCATGTTTGTGGAATCATCATACAAGGCAATGTAAAAATTATTTGCCAGCATTAGATCTTTCACAATAATGTGAATACGTTCGAATAACTCGTTAAGATTTAAGGTTGCATGCACAGAATCTGATATCCGATATAGTGCATTATTCAATATTTCCATCCTTCGTCTTGCAGTGATGTCCCTTAGAACACCAATCAAAGCCAATGGTTTCTCATATTCATCCTTCAAAAATGAAGTTGAGAGTACAACTGGAACATCTGTACCATCCTTTCGCTTAGAGAATAATTCACCTTTGAAATTTCCTTTTAAGGTTTCCCTCACCAAATCCCGGAAGGTAGTTTTTGTATTTTTTTCTGACCAGAACATTCGGAGATTTTTACCGTGCATTTCCTCTTCACTATAACCATAAAGAGCCAATGCTGCAGGATTAGCATAAACCATATCGAAATTCATATTTACAATGAAAACTCCATCGCTCACGCTTTTTATTGCTTTTTCAAAAAGTTTTGATTTTTCCTCAGCTATGAACCTTATAGTAACATCTCTGAAACTCCAAACTCTGCCAATCACTTTATCATGGATGTAATGCGGTCTCGAGAAACGCTCGAAGATCCTGCCATCTTTGAATTCAAGTATATCAAAACTTTCTTCTTCAGGATTTGCATATAAGTGACGCACTTTACTAATAAATACATCCGGATCTTTCAACTGCTCTAAGACAAATTCCAATAACTTTGAATCGTCGTTGGTATCAAAAAGCTCCTGCGGGATGCCCCACATTCTTAAAAAATTCTTATTTGACTTTGTTACTTTGCCTTCAAGATCAATTACTAAGATTCCATCTTTTATCGATTCAAGTGTTGCCTCCAGAATGGAGGCAGACTCTATATGATTCTTATTTGTATCTTTTTTTTCTTTATTCATTCTCTATTCTACTCCTTACGAATGGGGATTATGAATAAAAGCTTTCACTGAAATAATGATACCTTCAAATCCAGTGTGTACAGCAAATAACTTCTGAAAATATAATTTCAATTTAATATAACTCTTTAAATATCAAGTAATAATATGTTTGTTGATCGTATCTAATAGACTATCTTTTTTGATTGGTTTTGAAATATAATCATCCAATCCGCCTTCAATAAATCTTTCTTTATCACCTTTCAGAGCGAATGCAGTCAAGGCAATGATAGGAATAGATTTAAACTTATCAGAAACTTTTATCTTTTGAGCTAATTCAAAGCCATCATTTTTTTCTTGAAGTGAGATATCCATCAATATCAAGTTTATGTCCATCTTTTCAAGAATTTGATCTGCTTCCTTAGGGTTTTTAGCCCAAAGCACATCAAAACCAGACCTTAGATAGATGTTTACGAGCATAAAGGCATCTTTCATATCTTCAACGTACAAAATCGTTGGTGCTGTATTCTTTGTTTCTGTCATTCGTTTCTATCCTATGTTTTTTTCAAGAGTGGAATGCTCAGTGTAACTTCAGTTCCAACTCCCTTTTGACTTTTAATTTGTATTTTTCCTTTGTTTAAATCAATGAATCTTTTAGTGATTGCCAATCCCAGACCTGTACCTTCATAAGAACGACTGTAACCGACATCTTCTTGACTGAACGTCTCATATAAATGTTTCTGATATTCTTCTGTCATTCCGACACCCTGATCTGCAATTGTACAGACTGCATAGTCATTATCTTTCTTAAGTGATACTTTAATATCACCTGACTTGCTGTACTTAACTGCATTATCGAGAATTTTCATCACAGCAGAATCTAAACAATAATTATCTGCATAAACAAGCAGATCTTCATCTGGAATTTCGGTAATAAGCTTCAGGTCAATTAATTCAGTTTCTTTATTAATCGAGTTGCAAGTTGAAGCTAATAATTCATTGAAAGAGAATTTCTTATACTCTATTGGAAAATCACCAGCTTGCAATCTTGAGATGTCCAAAATATTTGTGATCGTATCAATTAGCCGCAATCCACCCTTTTCAATCAGGTCAAATGAAAGACGAACTTCTTCATTTGTTGATTCATAAAAATGCGATCTCAAAACATCAGTATATCCGATTATTGCATTGAGCGGAGTTCTGATTTCGTGTGACATGGTTGCCAGGAATCCGCTTTTTAATCGATTCGCCTCCTGAGCCTTTTCCTTTTCATAAATTATTCTTCTTTCAAATTCTTTTTTGTCGTTGATATCGTAAACGAATCCTTCAAAGTAGAGAGTTTTTGAATTGTCATCTTTTACAGCATGAGCATTCATTTGAATCCAGATCACTTCCCCATTTTTTTTCTTCCACCTAACTTCAAGTAGTGCAGCTGAACCTAAAGGTTCATATTGCCTGATAAATTCCAGCCTCTCCTCACTGCTTAAATATATGTCGTTCATGTTAATTTTGATTAATTCTTCAACTGAACTGTATCCCAGCATTTTCGCCAGCATGAGATTTGCAGAGATAATATTCCCATTTTTATCGGATTGATATATGCCTACAGGTGCATGAGTGAATATGTCACGATACTTAAGCTCGGACAGCCTCAATTCTTCTTCAGCGGTTTTTCGCTCTGAAATATCTCGTACGATTGCTTGAAGCATATCTTTTTCGTCAATCACAATATGATTTAAACTTACTTCTGCAAAGAAAGGAGTTCCATCGAGTTTTACATGTTTCCATTCAAAAGACTGCGGCTCACCGGCAAAAGCTTTAGAAATTTTCTCAAGAGCTTTATCTTTTGAAAAACGACCATCGGGCTGAACCAATGGTGAAAATTCATACGGTTTTCTCTGTAAAATCTGTTCACGGGTGCATCCAAAAATCTCCTCTGTTTTTGCATTGCAATCAATAAAAGTATCACCAGTCATTAAAAATATTGCATCATTAGCAGATTCAAAAAGCTTGCGATACTTAAGTTCCGAATTGAGAATTTTTTCCTCAGCTCTTTTTTTGTAGATAGCTTTTGCAACTTGCGATGATACATATTTGAGCATCTTTTTTTCCTGCAGACCATAAGTGCTTGAATCATGATAATCCTGCACAGCCATAACACCAATGATCTCAGAACCGATTTTCAAAGGGATTCCAAGCCAAATTTGAGATGGAGGTCCAAGCATCTCTACTTCACCAGTCTCTATTAATTCATGATGTTTTTTTGCATCGCATAAAAGTGAACGACCATTTCGAATTACGTAGGCAGTAAGCCCTCTACCCACGGGAAATTTTTCATGATGAGCTTCAAATATTTCTTCCTCATCAACGAAGTATGGAAAACTAATTTTCTCTTCTTCCCTGAAATAAGCTGCGATGTAGAAGTTATCAGCTTTCATTATTTTACTGATAATCTGATGGACTGATTTATAAAGGTCATCAAGATTTTCTGATGAATCGACCGCTTCGCTTATTTCGTATACTGCTGTTTGCAAGATGAATGGGTCTAACCGGTTATTTAGTACGTTTTTATCCATATACATTTTTTCTTCCAAAATCTCAGCTCGCATTTTTTAAATCCTCCTAATAATTGGATCAAGAATCTCACAATTATTGATATTATCGAGCTTTACTTATATTACTTTAGTATTGATAATAGTTTTCAGGCATTTTTCACAAGGTGTATATTAAAACTTAGTTGAAAATTAAAAGGAGAGACCCCAAATTAAATTATTAAAAAATAAAAAAAACAAACAAAAGGAGTCTCTCAGATGCAAAATAGTAAAATCAATAAGGAAAAGCTTGAAAGGTTTTTAAGTCAACCCATTGAGCTTCAACTTGAATTATTTAAAAACTATG
>VGVX01000042.1 GCA_016873845.1 Ignavibacteria bacterium | reverse complement strand
GATTGATTTTGTTAAACAATTCGACATTCTAAGCAATTATAAAAGATGTTAAAATAAAGATTATTGATTAAGACAAACATTTTTTATAAAAAATTATTAAGTTGTGTTCAGAAAACTAAAAAAATGGAGGAAAAATGAAAAACAAAATAACCCTGTTCGTTATCATGGTGATTACACCTGTATTTCTTTTCATGTATTCTAATCCTGATGATAAGAAACATGGTTATATCGGTGCGGATGCATGCGGTATGTGTCATAAAACAGAAAAGCAAGGCAAACAGCTTGATATTTGGAAAGGGAGTGCACACTCGAAAGCATTCACAACCTTAACAACTGAAGAAGCTGATAAAATCGCAAAGGAAAAAGGATTTGATACTCCCGCAGCGAAAACCGCTGACTGCTTAAAATGCCATGCTTCAGGGCATGATGTTGATGCAACTTTACTTGGCAAGAAATTCAAAGCTGAAGACGGAGTTCAATGCGAAACTTGTCATGGACCAGGAAATGATTACAAAGACATGAAAGTTATGAAAAGCCGTGATGAAGCGGTGAAAAACGGTCTTGTTGTATATGAAAAGACAGAAGACCTCTGTGTAAAATGTCACAACTCCGAGAGTCCGACTTTCAAAGAATTTAACTTTGAAGAAGCATACGGTAAAATTAAGCATGCAATTCCTACAGCAAAAAATTAGTAATTAAAAAAACGGGTGGAAAAATGCGTTCGGAAGAACTCGAAAGCACGGCTTCAAATCTCGCTGAATTAACATTCAGGTTACTTGCGAGCTGTCACGAAAAAGAAGAGAGGTTAGCTAAAAATCATGGGCTTACACAAGCTGAATTTCGATGCCTGAGACTAATCCAAGCCGGTGAAAATATTAATAATCGAGAAATTGCCGAAAGAATGAAATTGAGTGCGAGCAGACTGACTCGTATTATCGATGGTTTAGTTGAGAAAGGATACGTCATGCGAGAAATCGAACCAACCGATAGACGTAATATGCGGGTGTATCTTTCTAATAAAGGAGTCGATTTCACCGAAAGACTTAATGGAGATTATTTAAATATCCACAAAGAAATTTTAGGCGACATCGATATAATGCAACATAAACCATTGATCAGTGCAATGACTCATTTACTTTCGGCCTTGGAAAAGTGGATAGCTAAAAGCTGATTTTTTCTGGAAATAATTTAAGAAGTGAGGGCAGGGAATATTAATTCTCTGCCCTTTTTTATGATTTCAATTTATTGCGAGAGTAACTTTATTAGCTGCCTCTTTTAATGATTTTGCTACGAGAAAATTTAATCCTGAATTATCAAGCAATTCGGCAGCTTCCTTAGCGTTAGTTCCCTCTAATCTTACAACAACAGGAATTGCGACATTAACTTTCTTCGAAGCTTCGATTACGCCCTGAGCAACTCGATCGCATCTTACAATTCCACCGAAGATGTTTATAAGAATAGCTTTCACATTCGGATCTGAAAGGATTATCTTGAATCCATTCTCGACTGTTTCTGCATTTGCACCGCCGCCAACATCTAAAAAGTTTGCAGGTTCGCCGCCTGCAAGTTTAATGATGTCCATTGTTGCCATTGCTAAACCGGCACCGTTTACCATACAGCCAACATTCCCATCGAGTTTGATATAATTTAAATTATACTTCGAAGCTTCAATTTCAAGAGGAGCTTCCTCATTCAAATCTCGATAAGCATTAATTTCGGGATGACGGTAAAGAGCATTATCATCAAAATTCATTTTAGCATCTAATGCGACTATTCTATCGTCGTTTGTAATGATCAATGGATTTATTTCGAGTAATGAGGCATCTGTTTCTTCGTAAGAATTATAAAGTTTAAGTAGAAATGGTATGAAGTTTTTATACGCAGCGCCGCTCAGTCCTAATCCGAACGCTAGTTCTCTAGCTTGGTAAGATTGAATCCCAATTGATGGATCAATCCATACTTTTAATATCTTTTCGGGAGTTTTCTCTGCCACTTTTTCAATTTCAACTCCGCCTTCGGTCGATGCCATGATAACATTTTTCGAAACGCTTCGATCAAGAAGAATACCAAGATAAAGTTCTTTTTTGTAATCAAGCCCTTCAGCAATGAAAAGAGTTTTAACAACTTTTCCCTCTGAACCTGTTTGATGAGTTACAAGTAAATTCCCAAGCATCTTTGAAGCCTGCTCTTTAGCTTTCTCTGCCGATGTAGTAAACTTCACACCACCTTCGAGGATCAATTCATCTCGATTATTCGGATTGAATAACTTCCCTTTTCCTCTGCCACCGGCATGAATTTGCGATTTGACAACAAATTGATTTACACCTCGTGATTGCAGTTTGCTAATCGCTGCGTCAAAATCGGATATGTCGTTAATCGCATATCCATCCTGAATTGCGACGTCGTTTTGCTTCAGTAATTCTTTAGCTTGATATTCATGAATTTTCATTAATTATCCTATTATTCGTTAATTGAAATTTCTATTCCGTTATTAATAATTTCATCCATTACAAAAGGAGATTCTTGAAAATCTTGACCTATAACAGTGAGTCACAAGTAAATGGATATATTTCAAGACTGTCTTTTCTGTTCCACACTTTTTTTACTCAAATGCAGATACAAAATGGACCGTTAATTAATTTTAGATCAGACTGCATACCGAAGATTTTCAACTTCAAATCGAAAAAGTTCTGATATCTGAAATCTTTTACTTGCGTCAAGAATCTCAATAGCGACAATTCTATTATCTTTTGTCGTGTGAACTATTAATCCTAAGTCAAGCTCAACCGCTCCATCAGGTATATTTTCTGATAGCTTAATAAATGCCGCATCTGTTTGTTCGTCATAATTTATTTTCATCAAGAAAACCCTTAAAATTTTTTAATGGATATGTCGTAATAATGAAAAATATATTACCATCTCTTTTGTATACAACTTTTAATGGTAATCCAAAAAATTTATTTGGAAGAAAACCAATGGCGCTTATTTTTTCATCTTTTTCCATAATAAAATCGGGATTTGCAACTACAGTTTCAACATCATTTTCGGTTATGTTATATAATCTGAGATTATTATTGGCATGCCGAGAAAATCGAAATTGAGACATACTATTTCAGATCAACTTATTTTTTCACTCCACAACTTTGCTTGGAGGAAAAGAAGTAAATAATCTCTTCCGCCTGCTTTCGAATCTGTGCCGCTCATGTTGAATCCGCCGAAAGGATGACCTCCGACTAATGCACCTGTACATTTTCTATTGAAGTATAAATTCCCAACATGGAATTCATGCTGTGCACGTTTAATTTTCTTTTTGTTGTTAGAGTACAATGCGCCTGTCAATCCAAATTCAGTATTGTTTGCAATTTCGAGGGCATGATCAAAATTCCTGGCTTTGATGACTGCGAGCACCGGTCCGAAAATTTCCTCCTGAGAAATTCGCGCCATGGGATCGATGTCGATAAATACTGTCGGCTCGAGATAAAATCCGTTCATATCGATCTTATTTCCGCCATTAAGCAGCTTACCTTCTGTTTTTCCAATCTCGATGTAATTCCAAATACTTTCATAAGCACTCTTGCTTACAACAGGCCCCATTGGAAGATTATCTTTTGCAACACCCACTTTTAGTGTATCAACTTTTTCTTTCAGTAATGTTACAAATTTATCGTAGATTTTTTCATCAACGATTGCTCTCGAACAGGCTGAACATTTTTGTCCTTGGAAACCAAAGGCAGAAGCAACTACGCCATCTACAGCTTTTTTCACATCTGTCTCATTGTCAACAATAATCGAATCTTTTCCCCCCATTTCAGCTACAACCCGTTTAATCCAGATTTGACCTGGCTGATGTGTCGCAGCTAATTGATTGATATGTAATCCGACTTCTTTAGATCCAGTAAAAGCAATGAAACGTGTTTTTGGATGTGCCACTAACGTATCTCCGACTTCGCCGCCTGAACCCGGAACGAAGTTAAACACGCCCTTCGGTAAACCAGCTTCTTCCATAATTTCGTGGAACAGCCACCCCATCATCGGTGAATCGCTCGATGGTTTCAAAACGACTGTGTTGCCGGTAACAATTGCGGCTGATGTCATTCCAACTAAAATTGCAAATGGAAAATTCCACGGTGGAATTACTACTCCCACACCTAATGGAAGATAAACAAGTTCATTATCTTCGCCTTTAACTTTCGTAAGCGGCTGCTTCCTTGCATATCGAAGCATTTCTTTTGCATAAAATTCGAGAAAATCAATCGCTTCAGCAGTGTCAGCGTCTGCTTCAACGTAATTCTTTCCGACTTCGGAGATCATCCATGCATTGATTTCAAATCTTCTTCTGCGAACAATGTTTGCCGCTTTGAAAAGAATTTTTGCACGTTTTTTAGGATCAATGTTTTTCCAGCTTTCAAATACTGAATTGGCATCGAGTATTGCTTTGTTTGCTAAATCCTTTGTTGCCTTTTGAAATGTTCCAACAACCTCATCTTTGTTAGATGGATTGATAGAAGTGAATTTTGATTCAGTGAAAATTCTTTCACCATTAATTACTAAAGGGTATTCTTTTCCAAATTGACTTTCGACTTTTTCAATTGCCTTCTTGATTTTTGAAAGATTCTTTTTATCAGAATAATCTAAAAATGGTTCATTTTTAAAATTTGTCTTAGACATGGTTTCACCTTAGAAATGTTAATTTTTGTAAAAAACTAAACAAAATTACTATATTAAGTTCGTAAATACAATTTGATAAATCAGTAAATTCTTACACTTTTTAGGAAAATAGCCTAGTAATGACACCAAGAGAACGAATTCTAAAAGCCATGAAGTTTGAATTGCCCGATCGAATTCCTGTTATGTGTCAAATGAGTATCGGACATATGCTTCAGCAGCTTCCAGAAGTATCTCCCGTTGATTTTTGGTTCGATGTGCATACTTTTGCCGATGGTTTAATTAAGCTGAGAGAGATTTACAATTTCGATGGAATTCTGGTAAGTCTTCACGGGCATATACAAAAATGGGATAGAGATTTTCATAATCGGACAGTAGAAAACGGTCTTGATGTACTTTACGGAAAAGATAGGAAATACATCTTTACCCGCGAGGATTTACCTTTCCCAGAATTCTACGAGACCAGAAAGTTTATTTCGATTGAGGATCTGAATATAGAATCGATTCCAACTGAAATAGATTACATTCCCGTTTCCGCCGGACTTCATTTTAAGATCGACCTAAAAAATAAGTTTGAGATTTTTAAAATGCTTCATGCAAAAGTTGGCGATGAGTATTCCATCCATGGTGAAGTGACCTCGCCGTTCGATTATCTGCTTGATCTTCTCGGTTATGAGAATGCGCTCATTGCACTCATCGAGGAATCTGAGAAATGTAAATCCCTCCTTCAAAGATTTACTAATGGGATTGTTCAGCTTGCAAACGAGATGTGTGACCAAAAAATAGACGCGGTAAAAGTTTCTTCGCCGTTTGCTGGAGCGGGTTTTATTTCGCCGGATTTTTATCGTGAATTTGTTCTTCCATATGAATCTCAAATCATTAAAGTTATAAAAGAGAAAGGGACGCATGTTTACATTCACACATGTGGAGCGATTAACGATAGATTAGAAATGATGATTGAATCCGGTACAACTGGGATCGAATGTCTTGATCCAAAACCATTGGGTGATGTTGAGCTTCCAGATGCTAAGAGAAGACTTGGGAAAAAAGTTTTTATTAAAGGTAATATCGATTCAGTGAATACTCTTCTATACGGTGATGAAAAGAAAATCATTCATGATGTTAAAGAAATAATTGAAATAGGTAAGCAAGACGGTGGTTTTATTCTCAGCACGGCATGTTCAATCGCACCGATGGTAAAAAGAGAAAACATCCAAGTTCTTCGGAAGCTGAGTGAAGAATTCGGTACATATTAAACCGGGAACTCCGATTGTAGTTTCGTCAGCAGATGATTATAATTTCGGTTGTAAATAACTGAATGTACAAATCATTTTCTTGCTACTTGGATATGTAATTTTTATTTTCGCACTCTAAGAGCAAAAGATTCCTCTTAGTAATATTTTTCTTATAGGAGAATCAAATGAAATATCCCGCAGTTGAAAATTTTATTGGTGGTTCGTATATAAAAGGCAGCCAAGGAAAATTAGATGTAACATCCCCCATTGATGGCAAAAAAATTTCAGAAGTTTATCTTTCCAATTATTCTGACCTGGTCAAAGCAGTTACAGCGGCAAAAAGTGCTCTTGTAAGCTGGGCCGCAGTTCCTATCAAAGAACGAGTGCAGGTTTTATTCAAATATCGTTCGCTTCTTGAAAAGAATATGAAAGAACTGACTGAATTAGTCAGTGAAGAAAATGGGAAGACATATACGGAAGCACAAGCAGAAGTTGAAAAGAGTATTGAGCTTACCGAATTCGCCTGTTCAATGCCTCAAATTGCTTCGGGTGAAGTTCTTGAAGTAAGTAAAGGAGTTGAATGTCGAGTTGAAAGATTCCCTGTGGGAGTGGTTGCCTCAATCACACCATTTAATTTCCCAAATATGGTGCCGAATTGGACAATTCCAAATGCAATCGCACTCGGTAATGCTATGATTTTAAAACCATCTGAATTAGTTCCGCTCAGTGCGAATCGAATTGCGGAATTACTGAAAGAAGCCGGATTACCTGATGGAGTTTTCAATGTAGTCCATGGTGCAAAGGAAACGGTCGAAGCAATTTGCGATCATCCAGGGATTGATGCAGTTTCATTCGTCGGCTCAACTAAAATTGCAAAGTTAGTCTATGTCCGTGCGTCCTCAAATTTAAAAAGAGTTTTAGCTTTGGGTGGTGCAAAAAATCATTTACTCGTTCTTCCCGATGCTCATGTTGAAATGACCGCAACAAATGTTGCTGCTTCGATGTCGGGCTGTGCTGGGCAGCGATGCATGGCTGCAGCATCTATGATTGCCGTCGGCTCAGTTGATCATATCATAGAAGAATTATGCAAAGAAGCCAGAAAAATTATTCCTGGCGTGAATCTTGGCGCTGTAATTTCTAATAAAGCTAAAGAAAGAATTGAAGGATATATCACCGATGCTGAAAATGATGGTGCAAAAGTTTTAGTTGATGGAAGAAATTATACTGTCAAAGGAAAGGAAAACGGCTTTTATGTTGGTCCAACGGTAATTGATTTTGTACGTCCGGAGATGCGGATCGCAAAGGAAGAAGTCTTCGGTCCGGTGATTGTAATAATTCGCACTGAAAATGTTGACGAGGCAATAAAAATACAGCATAGTTCGCATTACGGGAATGCGTCTTCTGTTTTCACTCAGAGCGGCGGGCTAGCACGTTCAATTACTGAAAAAGTCAATGCCGGAATGATCGGTGTGAATATTGGCGTACCGGTACCTCGTGAACCATTTTCTTTTGGCGGTTGGAATGAATCGCGCTTCGGAGTTGGCGATATAACCGGAAAAAGTTCAATCGAATTTTGGACCAAGTTGAAAAAAATTACTACAAAATGGAATCCGGAAGCTAGAGTAAACTGGATGAGCTAAAAATAATTGGACACTGATTATCATGAGAAATCATGATTAAAATGATAAATCAAACACACAAATATTCTGAAGTAACTGAATTAATCATCAAAGCATTTTATAATGTGTATAATAAACTTGGTTATGGTTTTCTCGAAAGAGTATATGAAAATGCAATCAGTATCGAGCTTGAAAGATTTGGTTTGAAATTTGAGCGACAAAGCCCATTAAAAGTTTATTATGATGGATACGAGATCGGTGAATATTTTGCAGACATTATTGTTAATGATGTTGTGATCGTTGAACTTAAAGCAAATGAAACATTGCATCCAGAGAATGAAGCTCAATTATTGAATTACTTAAAAGCTACAAATCTTGAAGTTGGATTATTATTAAATTTTGGTAAATCGCCGCAAATCAAAAGAAGAGTTTTTCTAAAAGAATTTAAAAAATCATGAGTAATCATTAATGATCATGAAAATCAGTGTCCAATTAAAATTGAGGAAATTATGTCTAAAGTCGTAAAGGGGGGATTGATACAAGCCTCATTATCCACCTCATCAGAGCAGCCGATTGAAAAGATAAAACAATCAATGATCGATAAGCATCTTTCTATGATTGATGATGCAGGGAAAAAAGGAGTTCAAATCCTCTGTCTGCAGGAATTGTTCTACGGACCATATTTCTGCGCTGAGCAAAAGACGAAGTGGTATTCACTCGTTGAAAAAATACCTGAAGGACCAACTACAAAACTCTTTCAAGAAATTGCTAAAAAATACAGCATGGTTATTGTCCTTCCCGTATACGAAGAAGAAATTACGGGAGTTTATTACAACACTGCAGCAGTGATCGATGCAGATGGAAAATATCTCGGGAAATACCGTAAGCATCATATTCCTCACTGCGATCCGGGATTTTGGGAAAAGTTTTATTTCAGACCGGGTAATCTCGGTTTCCCGGTATTCAAAACTGCTTATGCAGATATAGGTGTCTACATTTGTTACGATAGGCATTTTCCGGAAGGAGCAAGAATCCTTGGATTGAACGGTGCAGAAATAATTTTCAATCCGTCCGCAACCGTAGCAGGGCTTTCGGAATATTTATGGGAGCTTGAACAGCCCGCACATGCAGTTGCAAACGGATATTTCGTCGGTGCAATAAACCGCGTTGGCAAAGAAGCGCCATGGAATATCGGTGAATTCTATGGTAAAAGTTACTTTTGTACGCCAAGAGGAAAGATAATTGCACAAGCGAGTCGTGACAAAGATGAACTTGTTGTCGCAGATCTTAACTTGGACGAAATTCAAGAAGTAAGAAACGTTTGGCAATTCTTCCGTGACAGGAGACCTGAAACATATGAAAGAATAACTAATATATAATCATATCTCTTAAGCATTGAGAATGAAAGCGGTAATTCCATCGGAAGTAATTGAACAGAGGATTTTTCTGATTCGTGGCGATAAGGTGATGATTGATCGCGACCTCGCTGAATTGTATGATGTACACACCAAAGCTCTTAATCAAGCAGTAAAGAGAAATACAGAGCGATTCCCTGAAGGATTTATGTTTAGAATTACAAAAGAGGAGAGGACTGTACTGGTCACAAATTGTGACCGGTTCAGAACATTGAGGCATTCTACAAGTCTTCCATATGCTTTCACAGAACTCGGAGTTGCGATGCCGTCCAGTGTTCTGAAAAGCAAACGAGCAATTCAAGTCAACATCCATATAATGAAAACTTTTGTTCACCTGAGAAGAATGTTTACTGAAAATAAAGAATTGTCTCAGAGGTTAGAAGAACTCGAAAAGAAATACGATAAGCAATTCAAAGTAGTATTTGATATTTTGAATCAGCTGATAAATCCTTCTGAGCCGGAAAAACGTAAGATGGGATTTTTAGTAAAAGAAAAAGCAGCAGTGTATTCTGTTAAGAAAAAAAAGGTTTATAAATATGGGCGAGCAAAATAAAGAACAGCTTTCCATTTCTGAAATTACTGCGAAGTACACCTATGGAACTTGGCGGTATCAAAAAAATTGGAAACCTATGCACCTTGTCGATGCCGAGGGATGCTACTTCATCGATTCAACCGGGAAGAAATATCTGGATCTTTCATCACAGCTGATGTGCGTTTCGCTCGGTCATAAAAATCAGGCTGTAATAAAATCGATAGAAGAACAGGCAAAGAAACTTCCGTATGCGGCACCCGGATTCGCTACGGATGTAAGAGCGGAATTAAGCAAGCTTCTGCTGGAAGTCTTACCGAAAGGATTAGAAAAATTTTACTTTTCGACTTCAGGTACCGAAGCGAATGAAGCTGCGATCAAAATTGCAAGAATGTATACCGGAAAGTATAAAATTATTTCCCGTTATAATTCTTATCACGGTTCGACTGCCGCATCGATTGCAGCGACAGGTGATCCGCGGCGCTGGGCTGTGGAACCTTCAGGTAAGATCGATGGAGTGATTTTCGCTCCCGAGTGCAATTGTTATCGCTGCCCATTAATGCATAATTACTCTAACTGTGAAATCGCTTGCGTTGAGTACATCGATCATATGATAAAGAACGAAGGGAATGTAGCCGCAGTTTTAATCGAACCTGTAGTAGGTACAAACGGAATTTTAATTCCACCTGATGAATACCTGCCGCGATTGAGAAAAATCTGCGATGACAATAATGTTCTATTGATCGCTGATGAAGTTATGAGCGGCTGGGGAAGAACTGGAAAATGGTTCGCTGTAGATCATTGGAATGTTTCACCGGATATTTTGACTACTGCGAAAGGAATTACATCTGCATACGTTCCGCTTGGTTTAACGGCTACAACAATGAAAATCGCTGATTACTTTAACGATCATTATT
Source organism: Ignavibacteria bacterium (assembly GCA_016873845.1). Lineage (NCBI taxonomy): Bacteria > Pseudomonadati > Ignavibacteriota > Ignavibacteria > Ignavibacteria bacterium. The sequence goes on along the minus strand of VGVX01000042.1, from coordinate 14,022 downwards.
TCTCTCACGGTCATACATACGAAGCCCATCCGCTAACTCTTGCACCTGCAGTAGCCGCGATCAATGAATTAAAGAAACATGATTTGATAAATAGATCCAAATCGATGGGAGAGTATTTATTTAAAAAATTGAAAGAACTCAGAGACAAACATCCATCAGTTGGAGACGTGAGGGCAATTGGATTATTCGCGGCGCTTGAAATAGTAAAAAATAAAAAAACTAAAGAACCGTTCAGCACGAAGATTGATAAAGTAAGCGGAAATACAATGCTTGTCGATAAGATTGCTCTTGAGTTGATGAAAAAAGGAATATTTCTTCAGGCGTGGATAAGTCATTTTATCATTGCCCCGCCTCTGATAATTACAAAAGAAGAAATTGATTTTGCTATTTCAGAACTCGATGATGCGTTAAAAATCGCAGATGCAGAAATCGTAGCATAAGTTTATAAATAACTATTGAATTGTATATGATTAACCTTGCACAAAAACTTACTGAACAAGAATACGAAAAAAACTTTGCTGAACTTCATCCACCATTCAGCAAAAATTCAGCAGTTGCCGAAGCCAATAGATGCCTCTACTGTTACGACTCGCCCTGCACAAAAGCTTGTCCGACTCATATTGACATCCCAGGTTTCATAAAAAAGATCGCTTCAGAAAATCTAAAAGGTTCGGCCAAAACGATTCTCGAAGCAAATTGGGTTGCATTGACGTGCGCAAAAGCATGTCCGGTGGATGTGTTGTGCGAAGGTGCCTGTGTGTTCATCGAAAAAAATGAAAAGCCGATTGAAATAGGGCGGCTTCAAAGATTTGTTATTGAAAATTATTTTCATGCGGGGATGCCAAAACTGTTTTCCGCTAAACCGCGTAATGGAAAAAGTGTTGGGATTATCGGCTCCGGCCCGGCTGGACTTGCATGCAGCGGTGAACTCGCCCTGCTTGGTTTTGATGTCACAATCTACGAAGCGAAAGAAATTCCAGGCGGATTGAACACTTGGGGAATTGCTCCTTACAAGGTCCGGCAAGCAGATAGTCTGAAAGAAGTCAAGCTGGTTGAAAGCTACGGAGTAAAAATCAAAACCAAAATTAGAATCGGAAAAGAGATTTCATTTGAGGAATTATCTTCGAAACATGACGCAATTTTTATAGGGATTGGTCTCGGTGAAAGTTTTGACTTGAAAGTCGAAGGAGAGAATTTGAAGGGAGTCATCGGCGCACTTGAATTCATTGAAGAGGTTAAAGCAGAAAAATGGTCGAAAGTAAATGTCGGAAAACGGGTAGCTGTGATCGGTGCAGGCAACACTTCGATTGATGCTGCAACCGAGGCAAAGCGGCTTGGTGCAGAGCATGTTATGATAATTTATCGAAGAAGCCGAAGCGAGATGCCCGCATATGAATTTGAATTTCAACTCGCACAAAAGGATGGTGTGACATTCCATTTTCAGACAAATCCGGTTAGAGTTATCGGCAGCAATTCTGTCGAAGGAATCGAATGTGTTAAAATGCAATTAGCCGAACTGGATGAAAGAGGAAGACGCAGACCAAAACCAATTCCGGGTTCTGAATTCAAAATTCCGGTTGATATGGTAATCAAAGCGATTGGTCAGCAAACTAATACTGATTTGCTCGGATCGATTCCAAATTTAAAAATTGAAAATGGGATGATCGTAGTTGATCCAGAAACATATCAGACTGGAAATCCAAAAGTTTTTGCCGGCGGCGATTGTATTAACGGAGGTAAGGAAGTCGTCAACGCAGCCTACGACGGTAAACGTGCTGCTCATGGTATATATAAGTATTTATTTGGAAAATAGCACACTGATATTCATGATTGATCATAATTATTCATGAAAATCAGTGACCAATTCATTAGGAAAAATTATGATAGATCTTTCAATAAACTTTGCAGGAATTAAATCACCAAATCCATTTTGGCTTGCATCTGCACCGCCATCAAATTCCGCATATCAAAACTGTAAAGCATTCGAGCAGGGCTGGGGTGGAACTGTGTGGAAAACAATTGGCGAGCCTGTTATGAACGTTTGCAATCGATATGGAGGATTAGATTACAATGGGCAGAAGTTAGTCGGATTAAATAATGTTGAACTCATTAGCGATCGAAACATCGAGGATAATTTCAAAGAAATTGCAGAGACGAAAAGACTCTGGCCCGATAGAGCTGTGATAGTTTCGCTGATGGTAGAATCGAAAAAAGAAACATGGCATGAAATTGTAAAAAGAACTATTGATACGGGCTGCGACGGACTCGAATTAAATTACGGCTGTCCGCATGGAATGAGTGAGCGCGGAATGGGCTCGGCTGTCGGTCAAGTTCCTGAATATTGTAAAATGATAACTGAGTGGGTAACAGAAGTCTCTACAATCCCTGTTCTTATCAAACTAACTCCAAACGTTGGTAACATTCAAATTCCATCTCGTGCAGCTAAGGCCGGAGGCGCTTCAGGACTCGCACTCATAAATACAATTAACAGCATTATTGGTGTTGATCTCGATACTTTTGAATTAAAACCAAGCATCGCTGGCAAAGGAGGGCACGGGGGGCTTGCAGGTCCAATCGTAAAGCCAATCGCATTAAACATGGTCTCCCAGGTTGCGTTAGATAATGAAGTCAATCTTCCTATTTCAGGAGTTGGCGGAATTAGCAATTGGCAGGATGCACTTGAGTTCATTTTGCTCGGTTCAACATCTGTCCAAGTCTGCACTGCTGTAATGCACTATGGATTTAGAATTGTACAAGACATGATCGAAGGACTGACTTTTTGGATGGAAGAAAAAGGATTCAATTCTTTGGATCAAGTTCGAGGCAAGTCGCTTTCCCGTATAGATGATTTTGGAAATTTCAACTTATTGCATAAAACAGTTGCGAGAATCGATCAAGATAAATGTATTCATTGCAATCTGTGCCACATTGCTTGCGAAGATGGTGCGCATCAATGCATCGACCTGATTTCGGAGAACGGAAAAAGCAAAACAATTGTTAGAGAAGAAGATTGTGTCGGATGCGATCTTTGTTCAATCGTCTGTCCGGTTGAAGGATGCATTTCGATGGTCAGAGTGGACGATGGAAAAGAAACAAAAACTTGGAATGAACTTGTAGCTGATTTCAAGAAGGACAATACCGAGCTAACTTGGGAGAAGCTTAGAGCTTTTCAGAAAAGATATGGAATTGAGATACATTAGCAATCAGCAATCAGCTATCAGCTTTCAGCTGTCAGATATGAAATTGAGTTTTTTTCAGGAGAAAATATTTTATGAAAGATTTTCGAAATCTTAAAGTCTGGGAATTAGCTCACAACATCGCCATGACTGTCTATAAATTAACAGAATCGTTTCCAAGGGAAGAAATATATGGGCTAACTAGTCAAATTCGACGAGCGGGTATTTCAATCCCAACTAATATTTCTGAGGGTTGTGGACGCAGTTCAGATGCTGATTTTAAAAGATTTCTTCAAATTGCATTTGGCTCAGCCTGTGAACTGGAATACCTTTTATTTTTTTCGTGTGAATTAAAGTATCTGTCCAAAATTGATTACGATGAAGTTGTCTCACAAGTAATAGAATCAAAGAAAATGTTAAGCGGATTAATAAGAAAGTTAAAATAGAAAAGCATTCAGCGGTCAGCTATCAGCTTTCAGTACAATACTGCAGGTAGATCAGGAATAACTTAATAAATTAAAACCGAATGCTTACAACTGAGTGCTGATAACTGAAAGCTGACAGCTAAAAAAGGAGTTAAACCATGTCAATTTTAATAAAAAACGGACAAATAATTACTGCCGAACAAGATTATATCGGTGATATTTTTATCGAGAAAGATAAAATTTCACTCATCGGAACAAACTTAAAAATGGAAGCTGATTCTGTCATCGATGCGAAAGGGAAATATATTATTCCTGGCGGCATTGATGTTCATACACATTTAGATATGCCTTTCGGTGGAACAACATCGTCTGATGATTTCTTCACCGGCACTCAAGCAGCCGCCTTCGGAGGAACTACATCGATCATCGATTTTGCAATTCAAGCAAAAGGCACAAGAATGAGAGACGGACTAGATATCTGGATGAAAAAAGCAGAAGGTAAAGCCGTAATTGATTATGGATTTCATATGATCATCACAGATTTACCCGAAGCTCATCTTGAAGATATGTCTGAAATGGTTCGTGAAGGCGTGACGAGTTTTAAATTGTTTATGGCCTATCCCAACGTCTTGATGGTAGACGATTCTACCATATTTAATGCTTTGAAGCACACCGCGAAAACCGGTGCACTCGTCTGTATGCACGCTGAAAATGGAAATGTGATCGATCAAATAGTTATGCAGGCTGTTGCCGACGGAAAAACTGCGCCGATCTATCATGCTTTAACAAGACCAACAACTGCTGAAGGAGAAGCAGTTAATCGAGCCGTTGCATTGGCTGAATTGGCAGGAGTTCCGATCTATATAGTCCATTTATCTTGCAATGATGCACTCGAAAAAATTGAAGAAGCACGCTATAAAGGTCTGCCTGCTTTTGCTGAAACGTGTGTACAGTATTTGTTCCTCTCGCTCGATGATATGGGAAAGCCAGGATTCGAAGATGCAAAGCTTGTCTTCTCCCCGCCGCTTAGAGAAAAATGGAATCAAGGAAAACTTTGGGCAGGATTGAAAAAGAATTCGCTTCAAATTGTTTCGACTGATCATTGTCCGTTTAGATTTAACGATCAAAAACAATTGGGAGTTGAAAGCTTCACAAAAATTCCAAACGGAGGTCCCGGCATTGAAAACCGCATGCAGCTTATGTTCGACGGTGGTGTAAATGAAAAAAGAATTTCATTGAATCGCTGGGTGGAAATAACATCAACCGCACCGGCAAAAATGTTTGGAATGTATCCGCGAAAAGGCGCAATCGCTCCTGGCTCTGATGCGGATATTGTAATCTGGGATCCGAATAAAGAATTAATAATTTCTGCAAAGACACATCATATGGCGGTCGATTACTCCATGTTCGAAGGGAAGAAAATTAAGGGTAATGCTGAAACAGTGATTTCTAGCGGTGAAATAATCATTCAGAACGAGAAATTTTTAGGAAAAGCCGGAAGAGGGAATTTTATCAAACGAGGGACATACGGCTCGGCTTGGAGCTGATATACATCATGGTGAAGGTTTTTGAATATTGAATGTTGAACAAGGAATAATGAATCCGTCAACTGACGGATGAATAATGAAAATTGAATAATGAATAGGGAGTAGTGAAATAGGAATCATGAGTTTTGAAGTTCGAGCTGATAAAAATACTTCGTAATTCATCATTCTTTAATCAATATTCATTATTCAACAAAAAATAAACTACGAACTAAATCTTGGAGGGTTATGAGTTTATTCAATCAACATGGTCTAATTGAAACAGACGTAAGTGATATTCATGGCAGCAGTCTGATAAATCAGGATCTTGCACCGACAAAAATCTCCGAACGAACGTGGGGAACATACAATTACGCTGCACTTTGGATTGGGATGAGCGTTTGCATTCCGACATACATGCTTGCAAGCGGTTTGATCGCTGGCGGAATGAATTGGTGGCAGGCACTGCTAACCATCACTCTTGGAAATATAATTGTATTAGTTCCAATGATCTTAAATGCTCATGCTGGCACGAAGTTCGGAATTCCATTTCCGATATTAGCACGCGTTTCATTCGGAACTCTTGGCTCGAATATTCCGGCACTCCTCAGAGGAATTGTTGCTTGCGGCTGGTTCGGAATTCAAACTTGGATCGGAGGGCAGGCATTGAATTCAATGATCGCAATTTTATTTCCGGCGTGGGCAAACTTTGAACTTGGCTCTGCTATTAGTTTTATAATTTTCTGGCTGATGAATGTTTACTTTATTATTAAAGGAACAGAATCTATCAAATGGCTCGAGTCACTCGCCGCTCCATTTTTAATTCTTATGGGATTAGTATTGTTATACTGGGCGTATCAGAAAATTGGGGGCTTCGGTCCGATTCTGAATCAGCCAAGTAAATTTCAAACATCGGCAGATTTCTGGAAATTTTTTATTCCATCATTAACCGGAATGGTAGGATTTTGGGCAACGCTGTCGCTAAACATTCCGGACTTCACAAGATTTGCGAAAAGTCAAAAATCACAAATGGTCGGACAAGCGATCGGACTTCCGCCGACAATGGCTCTATTTTCATTTATCGGAATTGCAGTGACATCAGCAACTGTAATTATTTTCGGAGAAGCGATTTGGGATCCAGTAGTTTTACTTTCAAAGTTTGACAGTCCGATAGTTATTTTTCTTTCACTTGTTTCACTGCTTGTTGCTACTCTAACCACGAATATTGCTGCAAATGTAGTTTCGCCAGCAAACGATTTCTCGAATCTTTATCCCAAGAAAATAAATTTCGTTCGCGGCGGATTGATAACGGCAGTTATTGGAATCGTTATGATGCCGTGGAAACTTATTTCGGATTACAGCGCATATATTTTTGGGTGGTTGATTGGTTATTCAAGTTTTCTCGGTCCTATAGCTGGAATTCTTATTTGTGATTATTTTTTGATAAGAAAAAGAAATTTAATTGTACGCGATTTGTATCTCCGCAATGGTAACTATGAATACAAAAAGGGATTTAATCTCCAGGCAATTTATTCACTTGCGGCGGGAGTTTTTATCGCTTTAATCGGTTTGATCGTCCCATCACTACGTTTTTTATATGACTACGCTTGGTTTGTCGGATTCGCAGTTGCGTTCATTGTTTATTTTATTTTAGTGAGAAAGAAGGTTTGAGTTTTGGTTTGTTTGCTTGACTGTCGGGTGTGAAATTTAAGTTCAATGTAAATTTTGAAGCGAGAGTTTGATTTGTTCTTCGATCTTCATAAAGACTATGTTTATGTTTTCAAATATTTCTTCGTTCCGGATTCGCAAAAAAGTTATTCCGAAGCTCTCAATATAGTTCTGTCTATCTGCATCGCGGAGTTTTTGCTCGGGCAGGTCGTGAATATTGCCGTCAATCTCGATAGCTAATTTTAGCTGCGGTGAGTAAAAATCAATGATAAACTTATCTACAGAATACTGACGGCGGAATTTTATTCCAGCAGTCTGTCGATTACGTAAATAACGCCAAATTATTGCTTCAGTTGGAGTTTGTCTTTTCCGAAGCTTGCGTCGGTTTTCTTTTTCGGTTGTGCGGTTGAAGTGTTGTGTCATTGTAACGTTTTGGACCTCACCCCCGTCCGAAAGTATTGAGTAATATTTCTTGATGTCATTCCCGTGTAAACGGGAATCCAAAAAGATAAATAGATTCCCACTTGCGTGGGAATGACTGTGTGAGAAGACTTTTTTTTACAACTGTACACGCAAGGGGAGAGGTCGCAATGAACCTTCTATAATTTTTATCTCCTCTTCTGTTAAGCCGTAAAGTTCGTAGACAAGCTGATCGATCTGCCGGTCAATTGTTTTTGGCTGCTATTTGATAAATAAATAAATTAAGCTTATCTTGTTTCAGCAAAAATAACTTTTAGATAAAAGATTACTCACCTTTTAATTTTCACAACTTATTTTTTGCGACTTAGTCTGCCAAGTGGCGCTATTTTAAAATTTTATAATTATTTTTTTTAAGGAAAAAAAATGAACATTTACGTTGGAAATTTATCCAAAGAAGTAACAGAAGCCGATTTGAAAGAATTGTTTAGTCAATACGGCGTTCTTTCAAGTACAAAAGTGATCAGTGACATGTTCACACAGGATTCCAAGGGATTTGGATTTGTAGAAATGCAAAGCAAATCAGAAGCTGAACAAGCAATAAAAGAACTTAACGGTAAAGAGCTCAAAGGTAAAAAAATTATCGTAAACGAAGCTCGACCAAAAACCGATAAAAGAAAAAGCGGCGGACAAAATCGCCGTGGCGGTTCTTTTGGCGGCGGCCGACGTTACTAAAATTAAGAAGTAATTTTTACGAAACTGCAGCTCTTATTAAAAAATTGCTGCAGTCAATCAATCATATCAAAAAAACATTTTCTGATCAATATCACTTCGATGTGATTTTTGGGGATTAATTCGGATTGGAATTTTTGGCTGAAAAATATCACGTCATTTTTTATTTTTGTGCATCTTTTTGAAACTATTTTCATCAAATGATCGAAGCGAAAGAACTTGAACTTATAGAAAAAGCTAAATCCGGAGACAAAAAATCTCTTTCGGATTTAGTTACAAAGTATGAAAAAACTGTTTTCAGTTTTGCGTTCAAGGTCTGCCGAAATAGAGATAAAGCAGAAAACACAATGCAGGAAACATTTATAAGCGTGATAAAGTCATTGCATCAGTTTGATGGTAACTCGAAATTTTCTACTTGGCTGTATCGAATTGTTGTTAATCACTGCTTAATGCTTGCACGTTCAGAAAGCCGTCACTCGCAGTTTCATTCATTCGATGATGATGACACATCGATCGAGGAGCCTGCAGTTGAACACTGGACAGATCTTCCTGCGGAAAAAGTTTTGAACGATGAACTAAAAACACTAATGGATAATGCAATCCAAAAGCTCGGTCCAGAATACAGGATGGTTTTTTTACTGCGCGATGTCGAAGGACTTTCAACGCAAGAAACAGCAGATACTCTCGCTTTAAGTATCTCAGCAGTAAAATCGCGTTTACACAGAGCAAGATTTTTTTTAAGAAATGAACTTAGAACATATTTCGAAAAATAATTTGACCTGTAAGGAAGTTATAAATCAGGTTTGCGAGCATCTTGGCGAACTGCCGGATTCACCTGTGTGCATTGCGATTCAAGATCATCTGAAGGAGTGCGACAACTGCACAAACTTTTATGACTCATTAGAGAAGACCGTCACACTTTATAAAAAATATTCTCCCGATCTTCCTGAAGGTGCGCACGAACGTTTGATGCAAGCACTCAAACTCGCTGATAAAAAATAATTCTACATTTAATCTCGGAGGTTAGTGTGAGGAAAAATTTTCTTATCCTATTGGTTACAGTAAATTTTGTCTTCTTCGTTTCCTGCAGTGATGGTGATAAATCAGAGGACCCGCCGCAAAAACTTTTTGGGCAAATCACAGATTCAACCGGAATTCCGCTCAAAGGAATAAATATTAATCTTTTTTATTCATTAGTAGATAAAAGTGTTCAGAAAGTTAAATCTAAATGGAATACTGCTATTGAATTCGGAATACCAAACAGATCGTTCGTAAAAATATTTCTGTATCGATTCGATGAAATTCAAGACACAATAAAAATTGATACATTTCCTGCTGGCAGACATTCAGTTTTTTTCGATGCAGTATTGCCAAATGGTTCGCACAAAATTGAACTTAAGATTAAAGACATGACAACTCTTAAAGATACAACATCGTTTGTGAAAATATTTTACAATAATCCCGATGCATACTATTTTACTTCTATAAATGAGAAAGCTCTTTCGATCACTGATGAAATTGGAAAGTTTGAAATTTTAGATAAGTATGTCGCTGTTGGTGAGGAAATTTCCAGATTTGACGAAGTGGGAAATTTTATTGGGAAATCGATTGTTCAGCCTGAAGTTACATTTATGCTTGATAATGGCAGTAAAGCCGTTCAAGGACCAAAAGTTCATTTTTATGACCAAAAAAACGAACTGAAAATCAAATTTTAACTTTTTTAGGAGAAATATTTTTCACTAAGCAATGTGAATCCATATTTCATAATATGCATCAAATCACAAAAACACAAAAATGACTTACGTTATAATCACATTTGCAGCAATTTTCACATTTTTTATCGTTTTTCAGTTTTATTTAATTCGAAAGAGTAAGAAAATTGTCGGCGCTTCGATTGATCTGAGTCATATTCCTGAATCGATTAGAAAAGTTTTAGAAAAAGGAAAAACACTGATTTACTTTTACTCACCAAGCTGCGGACCGTGTAAGGTTCAAGCTCCGATCATAGACAAATTGAAGAATGAGCTGAAAAATGTTGTGTCCGTCGATATCAGCGGAGATTTTCGTACTGCTAGAGTTTTTGGCGTGATGGGGGCACCCTCAACAATCATCCTTGAAAATGGCGTGGTGAAAGAAATGTTCGTTGGTTTTAAGAGTGAAGAAGTTATAAGAAACGCATTTAATAATTAGGTGGAGAAAAAATGAATCTTACATTGAAATCAAAGAAAAATTTTGAACAAGCACTTGAAGATTTACAAATGAAAGTCACAGAAAATAATTTCAGAGTGCTGCATGTACATAATGTCCGCGAAACTCTGAAAGAAAAAGGTTTTGAGATTGAAAATTATTCGATCGTTGAAGTCTGCAATGCAAAATTCGCAAATGAAGTTCTGGGTACAAACAAAGAATACGGAGTCCTTATGCCATGCAAGATAAACGTCTATTCAGACAAAGGAGAAACGTTTTTATCGATGCCGCTTCCATCTGTAATGATTGAAAAATTCCAGATGAAAGGTGTAGACGAAATTGCAAAAACCGTCGAAGAGATTTTAATAAAAGTTATGGAAGATTCTGTTTAATGAATGAGTTACAAATTGCCGGCATTTTGATCGGTGCAATTTCGGGATTTTTTATTGGAAAATATTTTCAGAGGAGAACAGGTGGTGTTTGTCCGCTTCTTTGTAATCCGAAAATATCAACGATTTATTTCGCATTATTAGGTTATCTATTAACAAGCTCAAAAGGAATATAAAATGAAAAAAAATATGGGTTCACTCGATAAGACAATCAGAATGATTGTCGGAATTGTATTATTAATTTTTGCTTTAATTGATCCGCAAAACAATTGGTGGGGATTAATCGGTATTGTGCCGTTAGTGACATCATTCGTTGGCGTTTGTCCGGCATATCTTCCATTTGGATTGAGTACAATCAAATCGAAGAAAAAGTAATTTAATGCGATCACTGTTTAATAATTTGAAATTCCGAATTCCGTTTTTTGTTGGTGCTGGTGCTGCGATAGGTTATGCATATTATTATTTTATTGGATGCTACTCAGGAAATTGTCCGATAACATCAACATGGTATGTTTCAACACTTTACGGCGGAGCGGCTGGGTTGCTAATCGGATTCCCAAATAAGAAAAAGTGAGTAATTTATTATCTCAACTTGAGCTGAATGAAAACTGACACACTGCAAATCACAAAAGAAGTTTTTATTGAGGATTTAATTAAAATTAAACCTTCATCCGTTAAATATTTAATGGAGAAAGGAATCCGCTGTCTTGTTTGCGGCGAACCAATTTGGGGAACGCTCGAATCAGCTGCTCAGGAGAAGGGATTTACGCGAAGCGAAATCGAAACTTTTGTAAATGACCTTAAATCACTTGACTGATTCGGATTTTTAGCTTCTTAAAAATTTTCAAAAAACTTAAGAAATAAATAATTTCTGTTGACAATTGTCAGCCGAATTATGAGATTCGTGCAAAATTTAGTGAGGAATAAATGAAAATTAGTACACTGTTCTCTATTGTGCTTACCTTGTTTTTTGTAAGCACTCTTTTCGCACAGCTCAATCCGCCAGCAAATCTCATTGGCACTTATAAACCGAGCAGCGGGACAATGCATTACGGTTTTGTTGAGCTGAAGTGGCAGTATACAAGCTTAGCTGCTACATTTAAAGTTTATCGTAAAAACCCGGATGCAACAGAGTTTACTTTGTTAAAATCGGGAATTCGTTCACTCTATTTCAATGACTATAATGTTCAGTCAAATAAAACATATGAATATTATGTCGTTGCATATACTTCGACGCAAACCAGCGATCCGAGCAACACAGTTTCGGTCACTACTCCTCCAGCACCCGATTGGGTTAAATTTACAAGCACACCCGTAAAAACCGGAAATGTTGGAGTAGCATATTCATATGACGCAAATGCATCGAGCAATGATTCAACGGCAGTCATAACCTATTCGTTATCTGCTTTTCCAACCGGAATGACAATTAACTCTGGAGATGGAGTGATCGATTGGACGCCTATCAGCGCCGGTCACTTCTCGGTTAAAATAAAAGCTGAAAGCAACAAGGGGGGATATGCATATCAAAGTTATTCGATTTCTGTTACTGCTCCAATGGGAATCGTACAAGGTGTAGTAACAGATGAAGTGACAAATCTTCCGATTAAAAAAGGAGTGGTTTATTTCTACGGCTCAACATCTACGAGATATGAATATACTTACACCGATACTAACGGTAACTACTCGAAAAATTTACAAGGCGGAACTTATAAAATAAAATTTTCTAAACACGGTTACATCACAGAGTATTTCGATAATAAAACTTCTTTAGAAACTGCAGATCCGGTTGTGGTCGCGGTTGGATCTCCTGTAACAGCTTCTGCTGCATTAGGTGTAGTTCCACCTCCGATTACTTTCACAATATCTGGAAGTGTCTTGAACGCCGCCAATGAACCTGTGCGCTCAACTGTTCAAGTGTTCGGAGTTACAGATGGATCTATCACAGGAACATCAATGTGTCCGATTACAAAAACAGATTCACTCGGTAATTATTCATTTACATTAGTAGGAAATAAATCCTATGTCGTTTATGCAAAACCGTTTGATGTTGCTTATTATCCTGAATACTGGGATAATAAGAGAACTTTTCTTGAGGCGGATAAAATTTTACTAAATGAAAATAAGAGCAATATCAACTTCGTAATGGATTTGAAACCAGTTTATGCAAATGGAGTTGAGGGAACAGTTCGTCATTTTGCTTCAATGACTGGAGTTCCTGCACACGTTACTGTATTCAAGCTTTCGAGCGGAAGATTTAAGGTGTCTAAATCAGTTCGTTCAGACAGTCTGGGCGTTTATGCGCTTCAAAATCTTGAACCCGGGATGTACATTTTACATGCTGTACCGCCGAGACCGTATTTGCCCGGATATTATAAAGAAGGTGGAATTGCTTGGAGTTGGCGTCAAGCTGATACTGTTACAGTGACCGAGACATCTATTTTACAGAATATAAATATTAATTTGAGATCAAGAACCGACACTGGTTCTGCAATAGCAAATGGAAAAATTATAACCTCTTCCGATGCGAATGTGTCAGGCGGAATTGTTTATGCACTGGATGTTAATGGAAATGTAGTTGATTATGGAATCTCCGAAGGAGATGGAAGTTACATTTTGAGTGAAATCCCAGCTGGCACATATAATTTTATTGTTGATAAGGTAGATTATAATTCAAATACGATATATAATGTTACCTTTGACTATTCAGATAACTCTTCCAAGGTTATTAATTTATTGATTAATCCTGCGACGCCTACCGGGGTTGACGACAATCCAATTCTCAAACCGATAAGTTTTGCACTCGGACAAAATTATCCTAATCCTTTCAATCCAGCTACGAACATTAATTTCTCGATAAAAGAAAAATCGTTCGTCACTTTAAAGGTTTATAACTTATTGGGCAAGGAAGTCGCAAACTTAGTTGAACAAGTAAAAGAACAAGGTGATTATAAAATACAATTCTCTGCAAGTGAATTGCCAAGCGGTGTTTACATGTATCAACTAAAATCAGGTAGAAATACGATCACTAAAAAAATGTTATTGATGAAATAATTTTCAGTAATAAATTTGTAAATCCCCGATGCATTTGGTGTATCGGGGATTTTTTTTTATATTTGCACACAAAATTTTGAAATTCACATCGCGGTGTAGTGTCCCGATAAATCGGGAGTAGCTCGTCGATAGGAAATAAAATATATATCGCGGGGTAGAGCAGTTGGTAGCTCGTCGGGCTCATAACCCGGAGGTCGCAGGTTCAAGTCCTGCCCCCGCTACAAGTAAAAGAGGTTCGTCAAAGAGCCTTTTTTTGTTTCCGGACAAGTTGAAAAATGATCAATGAAATACTTTGTTTATGTGATACTAAGTCGAGAGGGTTATCGTTATACAGGTATGACAGAAGATTTAGAACGTCGTTTGCAAGAACATAACGAAAAGGTAAAATCTTTCTGGACAAAGCGAGGCAATGATTGGCGAGTAATATACTTTGAAGAATTCGAAACAAAACAAG